>JAKLQB010000302.1 GCA_022013615.1 Desulfobacterales bacterium
GCGTTGCGCTTCGACGCATTCCCCCTGCCATCAAGCCTGCCTTTCCCCGAAGAGTTTCAAGCAGACGATGCCGGACCCAGTTTTCCAATTCCGGCCCGGGGGCAGGGTGAAACACCCTTCCGGCATTCCACAGGTACTCGGTGACGTGGATCAGATCGACAATGATCGTAAGATCGAGGCCGTTCTTTTTGGCCAGGCGTTTCAGGATGCGGATTTGACTCTTATTGCCATCAACCAGCGCAACCCAGGTCTTCTCATCAGCCGGGTCCCGGTAGCGAGCCTCCTGCAACAACTCTTTGATGACCTCTTCAGGAGACTTCTCGATACTCGCCCACACACGCTTTTGCTCCGGACGGGGGCGCGGCGGGGGGCCGGGACGAGGGGAACTGCTGTCGCCAACCAACTCCTCGGGCGTTCGCACAAACGGCGCAATCGTGTATATGGCCGCCACGGTAGCCATGCGCTTGGCATTTTTCTTTTCCCCCTTGGACAGCCGCGTGCCCATTTTGTGTACTCGCGCCTCGGCGGCTTTCCGGGTTTGCTCCCGCAGGTCCTGGGTCCGCATCGTCACACCCTTGCCATCGACGCTGATGGCCAATACCGAGCCGGCGCCGTGACCCTCGCCGGACTGCGCCTGCCGCGTCTGGTAAAAGGCGTCGAAGTCCCGGGCCGCTCGCATGACCAACTCTTCGACCTGGCGCTTGGGGACATGGCCGCCGGTGTTTTTACCGATGCTCTCCAGTGTTTCATCAAAGGAGTTCTTGGCGGCTTCTTCTGCTACCCGGCGACGCAATTCAAGAGAATAGCGCTCACCTGGCAGGTTGAGCTCAGCATCCAGCGGATGCAGACTCTCTACCCCCTGCTGGCCGTATCCCGCACGTTCTACCGATACGGTTCCAAACACCGTCTCAAGCTCTCGCTCCTGAAGCCGCACACGAGACCGTACAATCCCATCAGAGCCCTCAACGGGTGGATCGCATTGGCCGGGACCGCGGTTATTAAGGTGCCCCTGCAGCAGCATGCGCATCAGTTCCCGCCCCTTCTTTTCAAGCTCGCGCTCAAGTTCACTGTGGGTCATCCCGGATGTCTCCTTAGAATCAAGGTATCCTACGATATGTTCAAAGTTTTCTCGTGCCTGGCTGTAGGTCTGTTCCAGAGACGAAAGTTTGGCCAGTGCCGTCATCGCCCCTTACCCTCCATTTGTGAGTCTACGCCTGGCATTTTTGACCAGCGGATACGCCAGTATGGTTTTTACCTGGGCCTCGTGACGCCGGTGGGTCCGGTCCATACGTCCACGGCCGCTGGTTTCCCCCAGAACCGTCCAGTTGGCCGCACGATAACACCCCCCGTAAAACCGCTGACGGTCCACCAGTGTCTCCACCAGCCAGGGATCTACCCCATATTGCCGTTGCCAGTCCGCACTCAGCCGCTTAAGGGCACGAGACAGCGCCATGCTGGCCAGGTTGCGGATGCGCGCTACCACCAGCAGGCGGCTGTTGTTGACGATGTGCTGCAGCCGCAGCTTGCGGGTCGCATCGTCCCAGCCGATCCATTGATCTCGAACCTTCATCCGCCAGGCAGGGCTCGAAAACTGCACGCACCCGACCACTTCTCGCCGGGGTCGACTGACATAGACCAGATACTGCAGCCGCGCACCGTAGGGCATCGCGTAGCCCAGATAGTGGTAATGGCTCAAAAGTTCCCGAAACAGCTGCCGCTGCTGCCGGCTTTCTACCAGCTCTACATCCAGGGGGGCAAATTCCTCCACACTGCCGGTAAGCTCGCTATGAACTTGCCCCTCTTCAGCGGGCGCAATGAGCTTCCTGGGTTTGCTCGATCCACACGGTTTTTTGTCCGGAAGTGTCAAAACCCCCTGGATGTCCAATCGCTCCAGAAGATCCCGGCACTCCCGAGCCTTGAGTCCGCCGCCGGGGCGTTTCCACTCCAACAGTTCGCATACCGTGTGGGCCAGCTCCAGCCGGCTGATCCCTGCACAGGTTTCTACAACCTCTTGGATCAGCGACACCTCTTCTGCGGTAAATTCTCGACCACAGAACCTCTGTTGATCTGTTGCTGTTTGCATGCCATTATCCTTTCTCTATTATCACGTAGCAGAACAATGGCGTCTTGTCCAGCAAAAAATGGTCGCGGCCGGATAAATTTATCACGGCTGCCCCCAAATCACTCTCGCTTTCAAACTGGTAAAAAATGCAGACCTATCACTTTGGCCGAATGCTATCTCGGCAACAACCACCATATAATTGACTCAGCAACATGTATAACTGACCGTTTTCAAACGTTTTTCAGATCGTCGTAAAAGAGCCGCACCCAAATTAAATCTGCTTGGCCTTCCGATAATTTTTATTGTAACCGAGATTCGGTCAATTTAGCACTGACGCATCCCATAATAAAGAGAATTATATCCTATAGTCTTGTATCCGGCTTAGGAGGTTACACAAAGGACAAACAAAGAAGGAATCAGCATATCGTCGCTTACGTTTTTTTGTTGGGTATACCGATCGGTATCGAGCCCAGTGTTTCCGTTGTCCGTGATTTCAAAAGCTTTGGGTTTTTCGGTAATTCCAACTGGTAGATGTTATTTCAGACCTCGTTATTTGATCTAAGAATTAGGTCCGATTTTTGGACACCATCCTCATCATAATGGCTATATGGAGCCAAATTGAGGAATTGTGAATTTAGGGATTGAGGGATTAAGATAAGGAAAAGATTCATATTTCAATTCCTAAATTCCTGAATTCCTGAATTCTA
>JAKLQB010000303.1 GCA_022013615.1 Desulfobacterales bacterium
CCGTGGTTTTGATGATAATACCTTTTTTGTATTTCGAAAATGCATCCATGAACTTTTCTTGAGACAGGGTCATATGGGGCGGACATGTCCAGAATCTACCCCATATGACCCTGTCTCAAGAAAAGTTCATGGATGCATTTTCGAAATACAAAAAAGGTATTATCATCAAAACCACGGATCCAAAAGCGGGACAGGAGGTTGCTGTAGCCATTGAAAAAGAGGCAATGCTTTCCTATGGATGTCAGTTTGCCTTTGCAATGGCTCTCTGTGTTCAGTGTGAGGGATGTGCCTATCCTGAGCCCTGCCTATACCCTCATTTAGCCCGTCCGGCCATGGATGCCTATGGTATGGATATCGTAAAAACACTTGAACCCTTAGGATTTAACATAGAGTTCGACACGGAGGGAAAACTAATTCCCGTCTGGTGTTCTATGGTCCTTTTGGATTAGGATGTCTTTAAGTACTTGCCAAAAAAGTGGAAGTCTCGTCGACCCGAGGTTAATATTGTTCGAAGGCATACAGTAACGGGTATTTTTGAGAGTAATTCAGTATAAAAAACAGACTGCTGCAAGGCAGGGGAAAACCGAGGAAAGACCACGACTTTGAAGCATTTTCAAAAACAGTTCAGCATGCTTTCGATGCTCGGAGTTATAAAATCTCGATAAGTTAATTGGCAAAACAAACGAACCTATCAACTCGCCCGAGAGATTCATCAAAACGGCGGGTATATTGCGACGATGTGTGTGGGGATCCTTCCCATAGCCGATGCAGGACTTCTTAAAGGAAAAACGGCAACGACTTATCCGTACAGCCGAAACCATGACAACATAAGGAAATTAAAGGAATGGGGTGCTAATGTGGTAAATCAACACGTGGTCATGGATGATCGAATCATCTCTTGCGACGGGCCAGGATCGTCTCTTGATGTGGCGCTTTTATTGATGGAATGTCTGTTGGGTCCTGAAACAACTCAAAAGGTCCGGCACTATATGATCTACGAATAGGTATTCAACCATACCATCTTTTCCCGTTTGCCCTCCAAATACCACATCAAATTCTAAAGAATAATTTTCGCTATTTACAGAAATAACCGCATTGTTCAAATCTGCCACATTTTTATTGACAAACATGACTTGAGTAGAATACTTTATGAGCAATGGCTCATATGAGCGAACACTAATGTACGGTAATTATCAGCTTGGAAAAACTAGAAAAGATTCTTAAAGTTCTGGGTGACCCTAATCGTCTCGGTATTGTCATGTCAATCGGCAAAGATTCTTGTTCAGTGACCGAAATCATCAATGCGACCAGACTGTCACAAACACTGGTATCTTTTCATCTAAGAGCCCTGCGTAATGCTCAAATCGTCAAAACGAGAAGAAACGGCCCTTTTATTTACTACAGTCTCTCTGAGCCAACACTTATAGATAATCTTAATGAACTCTCACAGAAAATTGATTCAGTAGGAATGAGAACCTAACGAATACTTGAATAAATCAAGAATACAGAATGGGAGAAACGGAAGAGTGACATGAATGTGGTAGGGATGATGTCTGTGCCTAAAAAAAACAATTGATGGAGATTTCTCATGAATACTAACGAGATCATAGATACCCTTTGCAACATGAGTCCCGCTTTAAGGAAAGAATTACTTAACAAGTTGGTGACTTTTGTTCTGAGTGATTTGAGTGAAGCTGAAAAAAAAGAGTTGCTCCAGACAGTTCTCGCAGGTCAAAAGAAAGACCGGCAAGTTATCGAAATGGTGGAACATTGAATATCAGAATGCATGGATTCAGGTGTGAATCCGATAGAGATGAGCAAGGAAGTCCTTTCAGCCATAAGCCATTCATATGAACTTGCTACATATTCTACTCCAGAGTTAAGAGGACTCTTTAATGACTGGTTGGGCGAGATTGAACGAGAGGTTCTTGAATTTCTGAAAGAAAAAAACAGAGTGGATCCTAATGAGGTGGCTCAACAGCTAAAGCTGAAGCGTGAGAGCGTCATCTTCATCCTGAGCAAATTGGCCCGGGAAGGGAAAATTAATATGCAGGCATCAGGGACTGAGGAGTCTTAGGGTGGGGGTGAGAATTGAATTGCCTGATGCAAACTATTAAATGCTCCCCTTAGTAAGTTGAGATCCTAATTTTACTGACAATATGGAAGAAAGGAGGCTTCTTATGGCGAGTTTCGTGTTCGTTTTAAGCAAAGGAGATGTTAATGCAGCAACGAGGTGTTTCCAATTCGCCAAGATTACACACTCAAAAGGGCATTTGGTGAATCTATTCTTCATCGACGATGGTGTCTTATGGGCGGATTCTACACGTGATTTTAACGCCAAGAGTGATACTGGAGATTGCCCTAACGATTACTTCCCCTATTTGGAAGAAAATGAAGTCCCAATTGGAGTCTGACCGCCTTGTGCTAACGCTCGTCAGGTTGACGAGGCGAAATTCTTTTCCAATATGGCCCTTGACGGAGCTCCACATTTAATTGATCTCGCTGCTGAGGCGAAGGTTTTCAACTTCTAAATCTGCATCGATTTCCCATAACCTCTGATAAAGAGGGGGAAAATAAAGCGGACCCTGATCGAGTTTGGTAACAGTTTAGCGCTTTGAAAAAATCATCATAAGATTATCTCGCTTTTTGCACTATCTTAAAACAGCTAAACTGTTACCGACTTTGCTATACAGAGTTATAGGTAGTGCCCATCCATAAATGAAATAAAGGCACTATCAAGTGTCCAATTCAGAAATGAGCTATTTTTTACAAGATCAAGAAAATCAAAGGATTACGCGGAGACGTACTGTAGTACGTCGCACAAGGAATCCAGCAGATTGACGCTGAGATTGTGAAAAAGGGCCATTTCTGGATGGACACTAGGTAACTCAACAATAGTAAAGGAGAATATTGATTGGGGGCCGAGGATGAGCTAATCTCTCGGAAATGGCACTGAGCTTCAATTTGGAGGCCAAATGAAAGAGTACTGTCAAAAGGTGTTTGTAGAAATCGTTGCCAAGAAGAAGGGCTGCATGCTTTGCGACTTAGCGATAGGAATTTTGGAAGAGATTGCCCCTGAATTTGATGGAGGAATATTAGAATGGGATGTGGTGGACGTAGGCGCCCGTGAAGGACTGCGAAGGTTTGATGAATTGACTAAGCTGTGCGGCCGCAGGCCGGCAGTACCCTCTATTGTCATCAACGAAAAAATAGCATTTGATCATATCCCTGACTTTGAAGCACTGTCAGAGGCTGTTCGAGGGACTTTCAATGTTTAAAGGTAGCACTTTTCTAATAGTACTGTGGCATTAAAAAGGTTTTACTCTTTGCATGTCCTAAAAGGAGAGGTAACCATGGAACTTAAATTAGCACCTGAGGACGAAAAACGGATTGAGCAAAGTATACGGCAAAAATACACAAAGGTCGCTTCAAGTCCTGAAGGTCATTTTAATTACCCAACTGGGCGTGCAGGCCTTGAAGCATTGGCTTACGACGCAGAAAGGGTCGAAGCCTTAACCGATAATATCGTGGCCTCATACTGCGGAGTAGGAAATCCTTTCACTCTAATGCCCATTCGCGGGGGGGAGGCGGTTTTGGATATTGGGTGTGGCGCCGGTGTAGACACATTCATTGCTGCAAGCATGGTGGGGCCTGAAGGAAAGGCAGTGGGCATTGACATAATTCCAGAAATGCTCGAACGCGCCATACAGAATTTGCATGAGACGACTTTTAAGAATGTCACCTTCCAACTGACCTCTGCCGGGAATTTGCCTTTTCCAGATGAAAGCTTCGATATGGTGATATCCAACGGGGTTTTCAACCTCATCCCTGATAAAACGAGGGCCCTGGCAGAGGCGTTGAGGGTCCTGAAGCCCAGTGGATGCCTCATGATAGCCGATCAGATCCTGACAGGGCAGTTACAAGCGGATACAAAGGCAAGGATTGAAAGCTGGTTCAGGTGAGAGGGGGGAGCAATACCGGGAAAGGATTTCCTGGCAATGTTTAAACAAGCTGGCTTTGTGGATATAGAACTCGTTGCGGATACCGGTTTTAACAGTTCTCCCGTTACAAAAGGTGCATTGTTTCGTGCTACCAAGCCGGTGATTTCAATCGTTAAAGAAAAGGAAAAGGTAATGGAGGATTCACTGAGTAAATACAAAGAGTTTTTTGATCAAACCTATGCCGAAGGTACTTTAGACCGTAAGACAAAGCACCTGATCGCCTTAGGGGCCTCATTGGCGGCCGGATGCGAAGCATGAACTAAGTATTGCCTTGCAGTTGCAAGGGAATTAGGTGCATCGGATGAAGAAATAAAAGAGACAATGGCCGTCGCCATGACTATAGGGGCTACAAAGATCCAGATTCTTCAAGAAAATTCTATAGCCAGTATTTCGGTGAAGAAATCTTCTGAGGCCCAGGATGAACAAGGAGAAGCGTCTACCGCAGACCAAGAAGCCTGTACTGTCTGACCCAGTCAATCTCGCTCT
The DNA here is from genome assembly GCA_022013615.1 of Desulfobacterales bacterium. The sequence goes on from JAKLQB010000303.1 coordinate 4,488, forward strand.
GGATGAGCGATAAGGTATTCCCAGCTTTTTGGGTAAGAGTCAGGAACAGACTTGATCCTTTTACTCTTTTTTGGCTAATATTTTACCAGTGTCTCTTCGAACGGTTCTTGTGCTATATGATGCCATGGATTTCAGCCATAAAGAGATCTCGGGGATACTTGATATCAAGGTAGATAACGTAAAAGTAAGACTCCACAGGGCGCGAAAAAAAATGAAGACTATCCTTAAAGAGAAATGCACTTTTGAGAGGGGTGAAAGAAACGTACTCGTTTGTGATCCCCAGTGAAAACACAGGTTGGCAAAGTCTTTTATGCACTATTTTCAAAGCGCTAAACTGTTACAATTTTATGTTGTCTATTCACCTGAAAGCATACAAAATTCTAGAGTAAGTGTGGGAAGGTATGATCAGAAGGTGGAGGTAAAATTTATTATGGAGAATTGTCACCATGTCGAGAGGTAGCCCATTAGAGTCCTTAGCTAAAGCGATATTGATTGGTGACCGATCAGAGGCGCTACAGACGTTGGGCAGGGCGATCGAGGCAGGCTTTGGGGTTGAAGAAATCGTCGTTAAATGCGTATTAAAAGCTCATATTGATTTTGGGGAATGGTATGAACGAGACCCAGCGGGTTCGCTAAAGGCATGGGACTCTTGCTTTCTTACTTCACTTGAGAGTACCGAGTTTTATAATGGTTTAATATCAGGTAGCGCTATTTTATCAAGCTATTTCCATGCTCATTTATCCAAGCATTTATCTGAGATTCGAATAGCTCCATTTGTCCATCATCCAACCCTTTTGGCTCATAC
>JAKLQB010000304.1 GCA_022013615.1 Desulfobacterales bacterium
TATAATAACAGGGGTCTTGCGTACTATAAACAGGATAAATATGTTAAAGCAGCAGGAGACTTCCGAAGGGCAATCCAGTTCAACCCAAATGATGAAATGGCGTACAACAATGTGGCAATCGTTTTTTGCAAGCAGGGAGACTATGACAAGGCCCTGCTTTATTTACACAAGGCCATTGCGCTAATTAAAGACATAAAACCCTCTCACGCTGATGTATTCAACAACCTGGGTTTTGTCTATATGAAAATAGGCATGCATAAAGAGTCTGCGGATGCCTACAACTATGCCAGCCATATCATACAAAGCAAAACCGCTGATTATTCAGACGATTACAACCAGATAACGCTTGGCCAGCGAATAGACGGCCATCCGGTGACAGCAAAATTCTATGGAGAATAGTTTTTTTAAATGTTTACAAGAATGGTGGGTTTCGCTGTTTTAACCTTATTCTGCATACTTCCCATAATATGCACAAGCTATGTGTAATTAGTCCCGCTCCCAGCAGGACTCAACCCACCCTACGACATGATAAATTTCAGTTTTTTGTCTTTCGAGTTCCTCGTAGATGACGCGGCAATTCTTCAATTAAAATCGTAACTTTTCAATAAGCTCAGGCATTCCGACTGCTTCCCCCTTTTGCAAAGGGGGATTGAGGCCTCCGGCTCGTGGGGCCTATGGCTCGGAGAGGGGATTTTTCTGATATAGCCCAAAAACATTATCTTAAACGCTATACATATGGTACGTATTGGAATGTTTTCTTTTCTCTGCGATCTCAGCGTCTCTGCGGTAAACTTTTTCAAATTATGAAACCACAAAAAGGGCAGACAATTGAACTGGACATCGAAAAGATGGCGTATGGGGGCCGGGGAATAGGCAGGGTTGATGGATTTGTGGTCTTTCTCAGGGGCGTAGCCCCTGGTGACAGGGTGCAGGCCAGGGTTTACAAAAAGAAGAAGGCCTATGCCGAAGCAAACCTGGTAGAATTGATTACACCCTCACCTGAGCGAGTACAGGCCCCGTGCCCTTACAGCGGCTATTGCGGGGGCTGCCAGTGGCAGCACATACAATATGCAGCCCAGCTTTCTTACAAGAAAGCGCAGGTGGAAGAAGCCGTTGAACACATTGGGGGGCTCAAAGATGTGAAGGTCCGCAATGTGCTGCCTTCTGAAGAGGTATTCGGTTATCGCAATAAGATGGAATTTTCCTTTTCTGACCGCCGGTGGTTCCTCCCCCATGAATTGGATAAGCGAGCAGTTGAAGGGAATTTTGCATTAGGACTTCATGTTCCCGGGACATATCAAAAGGTTATTGATGTGGAAGCCTGTCTACTTCAGCAGGAAACCGGTAACAGGATACTGAGAGAGGTCAAAAAACATGTAAAAAAAAGCGGAATACCCGTCTATGGGTTGAAAAGCCATGAGGGATTCTGGCGCTTTCTGACCATTCGATATTCCAGGGCATTTGATGAATGGATGGTAAACCTGGTTACATCAGAGGAACTGCAGGAAGTGGTCCGCCCTATGGCTGATGAGCTGTCCCAGCGAATCGCCAAAATCAAAACAGTGGTAAATAACATCACCGGGAGGAAGGCCTCCATTGCCGTTGGGGAGCGGGAAGTCGGCCTTAAAGGCGAAGGATATATCAGGGACAAGATCGGCCCATACACCTTCCAAATATCTTCAAACTCATTTTTTCAGACCAATTCCCTGGCCGCCCGGCAGCTTTATGAGAAAGCAGCCGACTATGCCGAGCTCAAGGGCAGCGAAACAGTGCTGGATCTGTACAGCGGAACCGGCACAATCCCCATCTTTCTGGCAAACAGGGTGAAGGTGGTTACTGGTATTGAAATCAGTGAAAGCGCCGTGCTGGATGCCCGGAACAACTGCAAAGACAATGGCATAGATAACTGCCGGTTTATTATTGGGGATATTCGAGAAAGACTCTCCGCCATAACCTACAAACCAGATGTCCTTATCATTGACCCACCGCGGGCAGGGATGCATAAGCATGTGTTAGCCCAGATACTGGCATTATCTCCTGAAAAGATCATCTATATCTCATGTAACCCTGCCACAATGGCAAGGGACATCGCCCAGATGATACAGAAATATGAGTTGATTGAAATACAACCCGTAGACATGTTCCCTCACACCTATCATATCGAGGCTGTTGCAAAATTATGTCTGCGGAAA
>JAKLQB010000305.1 GCA_022013615.1 Desulfobacterales bacterium
AGAAAGTGTATAATAAGTTCCTTGGCCTGGGTTATATAAATCTCAAGGGGAATCTTTTTCAGTAAATCACCCATGGTAAACTTAACGCAACGCCATGTGTTGCTCAAAAGCAAGAAGGAAAGAATAGCCCCCATGACAAAATCCGCAATTTCGATACTTGGTGCGGGCCATACTGAATTGAGATGGGCGTGTTCCATGTTTGGATTGCTTGCACGAAAAATCCATAGCATCAAACCAACAAACACGGCCACAACAGCAATAGCCGCAATCTCAAATTTTTCTGATGTATAGAATTTACGGGAAAAACCTGTCCAATCATAGAGGGAGGTAAGATACCGCCGCATCACCATCATGGTCTCACCGGGATCCGCACCCCGCGGGCAGGTATCCGAACAGTCGCCGCAATAGTAACAGAGCCATGGCTCAGGACTCTGTAGAATTTTATCCTTAAGGCCCATTTGGGCATATTTCACCAGCTTCCTTGGGAACGGGTTTTCCGGCGTTGAAAGGGGGCATACTGCTGTACAGTTTCCGCAGTGCATACATTTATTAGCGTCTTTCAGCCCGAATGCCTTCAGGTCCTTCATTAAACTCGGATCAACTCTCACACTCATGCTTATCCCTCCTTAAGATTACCATCCCTTAAACGGATTGGGGCCGACCTCATCAATGGTCGCTGCGAATTCATCCAGTACGCCTGGCAGCCTGTCGTAGTCGATAATGGATACAGTTTCAAAACGCACACGCTCAGATTCTAACGCTAATCTATTCAGGGTTTCTGAAACCTTGCTCAGCCGGATATCAGCCAGTTCACTTCCCTTGATAAAATGACACTGATAATCATCTCCGTGCTTGCACCCCAGAAGAAGGACTCCATCAATGCCCTTTGAAAGGGAGTCTGCAATCCAGACAAGGTTCATGGAACCCAGGCACCGCATGGGAATTACCCTAATCCAGGCATTATATTTCATACGGTTAAGCCCTGCCATATCAAGCGCCCCATAGGCATCATTTTCACAGGCCAGCACAAGAATGCGCGGTTTTTCTTCATCCTCCTCAGGCACTTTAATGGCCTTAATCATAGCGCCGATCATCTGCACTGAATAATTCTTAAAGGAAATGATACGTTCCGGACAAGCCCCCATGCACACACCACAACGCCTGCATCGCGTAATTTGCGGCAATGGATTGGCCTTTTCATCTTCATTAATGGCCCCAAAAGGACACTCCACTGTGCAGCGTTTGCACTGTGTACAGCGCTGCATGGCAAATTCCGGAAAGGTCATATCCCCTGACCGGGGATGAACCGCGGCACCCTGGGAGGTGAGCTCAATACATTGGATGGCCTTCATAACCGCCCCGGCCGCATCCTCCCGGGCCGTCGCTATTCCCATGGGTCGTCGCACGCAACCGGCAACATATACACCTGTACGCCTGCTTTCGTAAGGGAAACATATGAAATTGGAGTCCGGAAAATCATATTTAAGCGCCGGCAGCTCCGGACCCTGCCTGTAATCCAGGTTTAAAAGCTCCGAACGCCTGATAACGTCAAGAGGTATTTCCAGTTCCTCTTCCTTTTTTTTCTCTTCCTCTTCCTTTTCCTTCTTCTCCTTGCTGACATCCCTCCCAAAGGCAGTAACCGGGACCATACCTGTGGCTAGAACCACCATGTCCAGGTCTTCCATTAGAACGGTCTCACCTAAAAGTTCATCTTCGGCCTCAACCACCAGGCCGTCACCATTGGCCTTGACCTCAGGTGACTGACACCGGATAAATATTATTCCTTCTTCCTGGGCCTTCCGGTAAATGTCCTCAGACTGCCCGGGAGTCCTCATTTCTTTGTACACAACAAAAATATTGGCATCCGGATTCTGGCTCTTGACCTGCAGGGCCTGCTTCAGGGCAGTGACACAGCAAACGCTTGAACAGTATGGCAGATGATCAGGATCTCTTTGTCCTGCACATTGCAGGAAGGCGACGTTTGTTACATCCTTTCCATCACTTGGCCGGGTTATCTTTCCATCATTAACGTTCTCTTCAAACATGACATTGGTAATGACATTGGGAGAAGCTCCGAACCCGAGCTTTTTATCCAGCTTACCGGGGTCATAGGGCTGCCATCCGGCCGCAAGCACAATAGCCCCTATTTTATGCTCAGCCGTGGTTCCATTCTGGCTGATAGTAGCCTGAAAAACACCCGGGCCCCCAGCGGTTTTGTCCACCTTGGCCCCGGTATACACCTTGATTTTTTCATTTTGTGTGACTTCCTGAATCAGTTGTTCCACATCGTTATCCTGGACTTCCTTGTAAGGAAATGTCGCTATTTTCCGGACATTGCTCTGGAAACCTCCCAGTTGGGTCTCTTTTTCCACCAGAACCACTGAACAGCCAGCTTTTGCGGCTTCCAGGGCCGATGTCATCCCGGTCAGTCCACCTCCAACCACAAGGATATCCCTGGATATTTCTTCTTCAGGTTTAAAGGGTTCAGGCAGTTCCATATTGTTAACCTTGGCCATGCCCATTCGGAGATAGTCTTCTGCCATCATCTGGGTGTCTTCATCCCCTGGTTTCTGACACCACACCACCTGTTCCCGGATATTGACCCTATCAACAATACAGCTTTCAAAGTTAAACGCATCATACATCACCCTATGGGAACAGGCTGCTATTACCAGTGTATTGGCGCCCTCATTGGCAATGTCATTCTTAATGAGTTCTACACCTTCCTGACTGCACAGGTTGGCATGAACCCGGCAAACGGGCACGCTGCCTTTATCAGTAGCCACCTTGCTGAGCTGTTCTGTATCAAGGGCATCTCCAATGCCACATCCCGTGCATATATAGACTGCGGTCTTTTTTTCCATTGAGTTTACCTCCTCACAACCGATTGAATAGCTTTTAGGGCTGCTGCCGTTCCATCCTGGACTACTTCTGAAACAAAAGTCGGCGTTCTTACACAACCTGCGGCATGAATTCCGGGTTTACCGTTTCGGGAAACCATAAACCCATAATCATCATAGGGGACCTGAATGGGAAGAGGGGACTCAGATGTATTGGGTTGCATACCTGTTGCCAGCACAACCAGATCCGCAGAAATCTCATGCAACTCTTCGGTCATTGTATCTTCAACCCTCAGAACAAGCCCCTTACCATCTTCCTCGGTGATCTTGGCCACTTTACCTTTAAAAAACCGGATGTTTTCATCCTCCTTGACCTTGTTATAAAAGTCTTCCAACCGGTCTGTGGCCCTAATATCAATAAAAAAGATATATATTTTGGCGTCAGGATATTGTTCACGCACATAGGTGGCCTGCTTCATGGATGCCAGACAGCAAATGCCCGAGCAGTAATGGAGGTGATTTTCATCCCGTGAACCCGCGCATTGAACAAAAGCTACTGTCTCAGGCGCCTTGCCATCGGAAGGCCTAACAATCTTTCCCTTTGTTGGCCCTGTCCATGAGGCCAGTCTTTCCATCATAACGTTGGTGATCACATCCGGGTATTGTCCAAATCCGTAAGTATCAAGCTTGTTGGCATCATAGGGCTTCCATCCCGTTGCCCAGACAATAGCGCCCACCTTCAATTCCACTGTCCTGGTTTCCATATCCAGGTCGATTGCATCATATGGGCAGGCCTCCTTAACCTTTTGGGCCTCATCGCTTTTTACCAGGGACGGGTCCAGCACATACCGCATGGGGTAAGCCATGTCGTGTGGCAGATAGGCTGCCTTGATCTTATCCATACCATAGTTGAAGGCATTTTCGATTTCCATGGTACAGGCCTCGGCGCATTTGCCGCAGCCAGTACATTTTTCGTTAACGTAACGAGGTCTTAATCGAATGGTGACATCGAAATCTCCTTCCTCTCCGGAAATATTTTCTACTTCAGCCATGGTAAAAAAACGTACCCTGGGATTCTGTCTGATCCGGCGAAAGTTGATTTCCAGTCCGCAATTGGGAGGGCACAATTTAGGGAAGTAATGATGAAGCTGGGCCACCCTTCCCCCCAGATAGGGGTTTTTCTCCACTATATAGACATCGTAGCCCGCCTCTGCTGCCTCGACAGCGGCAGTGAGCCCGCTCATACCACTGCCGACCACCAGGATACTCTGGGTGTCTGTGTTTGCCATACTTATCCTCCTCGGCTCATTTATATATTTCGGAACATATACAATTTTCCGAAATTATACACTTATCAATACGTACTGTCTTTTCCCAGCTAAATAGTATGCAGTAAGGAGTATGCAGTAAGCGCCATAAAGATTTGTTGCCTTTTTCTGCCTACTGCTTACTCCTTACTGCATACTCCATACTTAACTTGCTGGTCACATAACCGTATACTTAGGTCCTCCTCCGCCCTCCGGAGGCACCCATGTGATATTTTCATAGGGGTCTTTTACATCGCATGTCTTGCAATGAACACAGTTAGAAAAATTCAATTTCA
>JAKLQB010000306.1 GCA_022013615.1 Desulfobacterales bacterium
GAGCTACAGGAAAAACGAAATATGTCCCTCCTTTACATTACCCATGATCTGGGTGTGGTTGCCAATATTGCCGATCGCATCTATGTCATGTATTCGGGTATCATCGTAGAGCAGGGTCGTACCCATGACATTTTTCATAATCCCTGTCATCCATATACCCAGGGGCTTCTTGCATCACTGCCCAGCCCTTCCAAACGGGGAAGAACGCTTCACAGCATACCTGGCGCCGTACCGGATCCCGCCTATAAACCGAGTGGCTGCCCCTTTCATCCAAGGTGTGAATATGCCACAGAGATTTGCCGGAGCCAGTTCCCTGAAATGTGTGACTGCAGGGATGGACACCTGAGCCGCTGTCCGGTGCTGTTTTCAGCTGATAGCTGACAGCTTATGGCATAAGGCGTTGAGCGTGTAGATTAGGGATTAGATATGATAAATACGATAAAATCATTACTGATAAATTCCAAATTTATTGCGGAGTTTAGACGTAAGTCTTTTATTGATTGCACCAATAACAAATGACCAATGACCAGTAACAACACCATACTCAATGTCCAGGCTATAAAAAAATACTTCCCGGTGCGAAGGGGCTTCTTTCAGCAGGTCATCGGGTGGATAAAGGCTGTTGATGGTGTGGATTTTGAGATTAAACGGGGAAAGACCCTGGGGCTTGTGGGCGAGAGTGGGTGCGGCAAATCCACTGTAGGCCGGGTAATCCTAAATCTTCTGGACCTGGATGGGGGAAAAGTGACTTATCGGGGGCAGGATATCAACGGTCTTTCTCAGAATAAGATGAAAACTTTGCGAAAAGAAATGCAGATCATCTTCCAGGACCCTTTTGGTTCCCTCAACCCCAGGATGACCGCAGGTCAAACCATTGAAGAGGGCCTTCGAACCTTAGGCATAAGGGGGTATGCTGAGCGCAAAAGACGTGTCAATCAGCTTCTCGAGATGGTGGGAATGTCCTCATCAGGGGCCGATCGCTACCCCCATGAATTTAGTGGCGGTCAGCGTCAACGCATAGGTATTGCTAGGGCCTTGAGTGTAGAGCCTTCACTGATAGTATGTGATGAACCTGTTTCTGCCCTTGATGTTTCGATTCAGGCCCAGATCATCAACCTTCTTAAGGAATTGCAAAACCAATTAGGGCTGAGTTACCTCTTTATTTCCCACGACTTGAATGTAGTGGGTTATATCAGTGATACAGTTGCCGTCATGTACCTGGGACATATTATGGAATATGCGCCGGCAGAGGCCCTTTACGATAATCCCCTGCACCCTTATACCCGCGCATTACTTTCATCCATTCCCAGCCCGGAACCGGACGACCGGCGTGAAAGACAAACCCTTTCAGGGGATGTCCCAAGCCCTTTCAATCCGCCACCAGGCTGTAAGTTCCAGGGAAGATGCCCAATGGTAGAAGACCGTTGCCGCAAAGATGAGATCAGTTTCTATGAGGCCGGCGAAAACCATGTGGCCCGGTGCTGGAAAGTGGTTGAATGATGGCCCTAAAGAGGTTAGAATTATGAACAGTTATTTCACCACAGAGACGCTGAGTTCGCAGAGAAATGATTTATTATTTTACTTTTCGCTGAGACGCAGAAAAGCAAAATCCATTCATCTACGGCGAGTGGTTTTCCATCGCCGCTTATCAATCCCGACCAGTAAGGCGGGGACTCTCGGTCCGGCCACCGACAGGAGAAAAAGATATCCCCCTCCGCGTTCTCCGCGTCTCTGCGGTGAACTCCGGTTTTTCCCTTGACTTTTTCGTGGAAATCGTTATATCTATTTCCACGACTGGGGGATCGTATAGGGGTAATACGGCGGGTTCTGGCCCCGTTAACCGAGGTTCGAATCCTCGTCCCCCAGCCAAAATCAATCCTTTTTTAGGCGAAAAAGCAAAGCCAGGTCCATTGGACCTGGCTTTTTTTACTATGGGTGCTGCCTGGAGGGATACCTTTATGACTTACCCACACTTGGTAAAGCCGCAGAAGTGACAGGTCATGCATCCTTCTTCAAAACTAATGATCTGCCCGCATTCCGGACAGGTTTCTCCTGAAAGGCTGTTTTCATATTTATGCCGTTTTTTATAAGAATCAGCGCAGAGATATCTTTTTTCAAGGACCTTGCTAATGGCATCCGGGATGGACAGCACCAGTCCATCCTTTTGAAACACGGGATACTCGCCACCAATACCCTTTAATTGTCCAACAATTTTTTCCACTTTCACTCCCGCTCTGAGGGCGAGAGAAACAAGGCGGCCAATAGCCTCTGTCTTGGCGGTCGTGGACCTTCCCGACTTGCCAATGGTCGCGAAAACCTCAAAGGGCCGGTTTTCATACTCGGTCACAGTCACATACAGGTTCCCATAACCGGTGCCCATTTTGGTGGTAAAGCCTTCAAGGGTCTCGGGCCGCTCTTTGACAGCCGTCATGAATGCCTCTTGTTTCTCGTTCTGGTCTGCAAGGGAAAGCACCTGATTCTCTTTGCTCCCATCCCTGTAGATGGTGACGCCTTTACAACTCAATTTATAGGCCAGGCTATAAACCTTCAACACGTCTTCAGCCGTGGCATCCCTGGGGAGATTGACCGTTTTTGAAACAGCATTGTCTGTAAACTTCTGAAAGGCGGCCTGCATACGAATGTGCCATTCTGAAGACACATCGTGGGCCGTCACAAATACCTTTCTCACATCCTCAGGTATTTCCTCTAAGTCCCTTATAGTCCCCTTCTGGGCAATGGTATCTATAAGTTCTTGGCTATAGAAGCCCCTTTCCCTGGCCACACTTTCGAAGTATGGGTTCACCTCCAGAAGTTCATCATTGTCCATAACGTGCCTGACAAAGCTGAGAGCAAATAATGGCTCGATACCGCTGGAACAGCCTGCAATAATACTCAAAGTACCGGTAGGCGCTATTGTGGTTGTGGTGGCATTTCTATAAGTACAGCCTTCATGGTTTTTGAAAACGCTTTTGTCGAAATTTTCAAAAACACCTCTTTCGCCAGCCAGATATTTGGATATCTCATAGGATTCTTCCTGGATGAATCCCATCACCTTCTCGGCTATCTCAAGCGCCCTTTCTGAGTTGTAAGGCACTTTCAGTTGATACAGCATATCTGCGAATCCCATGACGCCCAGGCCAATTTTGCGATTTCCTCTCACCATTTTATCAATTTCCGGAAGAGGGTATTTGGACATATCTATCGTGTCGTCGAGAAACCGGACGGTCCACCATACGACCTCCTTTAAACTTTCGTAATCGATGGCAGGTTCTTCATCATTTTCAATCACAAACTTGGCCAGGTTAATGGATCCAAGATTACATGCCTCAAGGGGAAGCAGCGGTTGCTCACCACATGGATTCGTGCTTTCGATTTCACCCAATTCCGGAGTCGGATTGTCTCTGTTAATCCTGTCCAAAAAGATAATGCCGGGGTCCCCATTTTCCCACGCCTGTTTCACCAGGGCCTGATAGACTTCGTAGGCATTCAGTTCTCCAACCTTTTTATTATCCCTGGGATCTATCAGATCATAATTGCCCTTCTGCTCCACCGCTTCCATAAAAGTGTCTGTTGCGGCGACAGAGATATTGAAGTTATTCAATTCCTTGTTATTCTTTTTGCTGTGAATAAACTCCATGATGTCCGGGTGGTCCACTCTCAGGATGGCCATGTTGGCCCCACGGCGAGTGCCTCCCTGTTTGACCTGCTCGGTGGCTGTGTTGAAAATCTTCATAAAAGAGACAGGTCCCGAGGCCACACCACCCGTTGTCCCCACCCTGCTTTTTTTCGGCCTTAGACGCGAGAAGGAGAATCCGGTTCCACCCCCGGATTTATGGATAAGTGCGGCATTCTTTAAGGAATCAAAAATCCCCTCCATACTATCCTCAACAGGCAGCACAAAGCAGGCCGCCAATTGACCCAGTCTGCGTCCAGCGTTCATCAAAGTGGGCGAATTCGGCAAAAACTTAGAATCAGCCATCAAGGCGTAGAAAATCCCCTCCATTTTCTTCACATGGTCTTCATCTCCATACTTTTTCTCCGCCCTCGCGATATGATGGGCCACCCTTCTGAACATCTGCTCGGGGGTTTCGATAACCTTGCCCTTGCGGTCTTTCTTCAGGTATCTCCTTTCCAGAACCCTTGTGGCGTTTTCGGAAAGAACCGGGCCCCTTTTTACGAAAATGGATCTATCCAGATGGATGGGTAATGGTTTAGCAAGGCCATATTCCAGCAACTTGGCCTCAACAATTTTCTCGATAACCGGTATGGTGATGGTGTGAGCCTCGAGTCTGGTAATCTCTTTGCGCAAGAACCGGCTGATGTCCATGGCCTGGTCAGCATCGATGCTGTTATCTCTGAGCAAGAGATCCGAAAACCTATTATCATCCCATCTATAGGCAGTCAGATCGAAGCTCCCTTCTTCTGTAACCAGAATTTTCCCTTTTTGATCCTCAATCATCCTTTTTTAAAACCCCCAAAATTACTCTTTATTTGACTTTATTTCTCTAATGATTACAGTCTCCATAAAAAGAGACTAAGAACTTAACACCAATGGACCATAAGCCCTGTGTCTTAGAGATACAATACCTGCGCATTGAAAATGCACGAAACTCTATTTTTACCCACAACATATAGTATGTCAAGAAAAAACCACCCAATATCTAAGACCCCGATGAAAAAAAAGGCACTTGCTATACAGCCAGACAAATCATACCATATTGCATTTTTAGGAGGAAAAAATGACAATCACCCATGGTTTTCAACTGCAAAGGGAGCGGTCTATCCGTGAATTGAAAACCCACGCCAGGTTTTACCGCCATGCAAAAACCGGTGCGGAGCTTTTGTCCCTTTCAAATGAAGATGAGAACAAGGTCTTTGGCATAACTTTCCGCACGCCTCCATCGGATTCAACGGGAATTGCCCACATCTTAGAGCACTCTGTTCTGTGCGGTTCACGAAAATATCCGGTGAAAGAACCCTTTGTAGAGCTATTGAAAGGGTCTCTTCAAACTTTCTTAAATGCCTTCACATTCCCCGATAAGACCTGCTACCCTGTGGCCAGTCAGAATCTTCAGGACTTTTACAATCTTATTGACGTATATCTCGATGCGGTGTTCTACCCCCGTCTGACCTCGTTTGTCTTTCAGCAGGAGGGCTGGCACTATGAACTGGAAAATTCGGATCGCCCTCTTTCTTACAAGGGCATTGTTTTTAACGAGATGAAAGGGGCCTATTCATCCCCTGACAACGTGCTTTCCGAAAAATCCTTGCAATCACTTTTTCCGGACAATACCTACGGTTTTGATTCCGGTGGAAACCCAAAACACATACCGGACCTCACCTTTGAGCAATTTCTGACCTTTCATCGAAAATATTATCACCCTTCCAACGCACGAATCTACTTTTACGGGGATGATAACCATGAAGAACGACTCAGGCTTATAAACGCATATCTGATGGACTTCGATGCCATTGAAATTGATTCTGCAATCCCGATACAGGCTTCATTTGAGAAATCCAGGCGCTTTGTTCATTCCTTTATGGTGGGCAACGAAGAAACCACCCCGGCAAAGGGCATGATCACTCTTAACTGGTTGATGTCCGAAACCACGGATCCAAAGACAAATTTTTCCCTGCGTATGCTGGAGTATATCCTGCTGGGTATGCCGGCCTCTCCTCTTCGCAAGGCACTCATCGATTCAGGCCTGGGAGAAGATATTGCAGGGGAGGGCCTCGGCAGCGAGCTGCGGCAGGTTTATTTCTCAACCGGGCTTAAAGGTATTGAAATCGAGAATTCGGAGGCAATCGAGGCCCTTATCATTGAAACGCTGACCACCCTGGCCGAAAAAGGAATCGATCCGCGAACAGTGGAGGCAGCGGCCAACACCATCGAGTTCAGATTGAGAGAAAACAACTCCGGGCATTTTCCTCAGGGGCTTCACCTTATGCTCCGGTCTCTAACTACCTGGCTTTATGACAGCGATCCCCTGGCCCTGCTTGCATTTGAAGCGCCTCTTGGGAAGATAAAATCCGGTTTGCAGGCGAACAGCGCCGTTTTCCAGGAGATGATTTATCGTTTCTTCCTGAATAACCCCCACCGCACCACCTTGATACTTAAGCCGGACCATGCCTTGGGTGAAAGGGAAGAAGCGGCTGAAAAGAATCGTCTGGCAAAGACACGTGCAGGCATGAGTTCGGATCAATTGGGTGAAGTGCTTAATAACACTATCAAACTGAAGCGGTTGCAAGAAACTCCCGATGCCCCCGAGGCCCTGGCCACTATCCCTGTCTTGAAACTTGCGGACCTGGAAAGAGAAAACAAAACCATCCCACTGGCGCATTTGGACCGGCAGGGAACACCTATTCTGTTTCACGGCCTGTTCACCAACGGCATTGCCTACCTGGACATGGGGTTTAATATTCATACTTTGCCGGATAAATATCTTCCATATGTGCCGCTTTTTGGGCGGGCGCTCGTTGAAATGGGAACCGAGAAAGAGGATTTTGTCACGCTCACTCAACGCATAAGCCGGAAAACAGGCGGGATCAGGCCTCAATCATTTACATCAACAGTAATAAATTCCAGGCAAAGCGCAGCCTGGCTTTTCCTGCGGGCAAAGGCCATGGTGAATAAGACAGAGTCATTGATGGATATTCTGCGCGATATACTTCTCACAGTTCGCCTGGACAATAAGGAGCGATTCCGTCAAATGGTGCTTGAGGAAAAGGCCAGGGCCGAGCAGAAGCTGGTGCCGGCGGGGCATCAAATGGTGAACTTGCGCCTCAAGGCCCACTTTGGTGAGGCACATTGGGCAGCAGAACAGATGGGCGGGATAAGTTACCTCTTTTTTCTAAGGGAACTTATAGACCGGATAGAAAAAAACTGGCCAGATGTACATATTGTTCTTGAGGACATCCGTCGCCTTCTTGTTAACCGCAAGGCCATGATTCTCAATGTTACACTGGATCAAGAAAGCTGGCCCGGTTTTGAACGCCAGATCCATAAGTCTCTTGGTTCCCTGCCTGAAGCCCCGGTCGTACTAACCGACTGGGCTACCAAGGGCCCACCTCATTTCGAAGGCATGACCATCCCCTCACAAGTAAATTACGTTGGCAAAGGAGCAAACCTCTATGAACTTGGTTACCGATTTCATGGGTCGGCATTGGTCATAACGCGATATTTGCGAAATTCATATCTATGGGATCGGATTCGCGTGCAGGGCGGAGCCTACGGGGCTTTTTGCCATTTTGACCGCCTTTCCGGTGTTCTCACCTTTGTTTCATACCGTGATCCCAGCCTTATTAAAACAATTGAGATATTTGATAACGCGCCAGCATTCTTTCGTGATTTGGAGCTCTATGATCAAGAGCTGACCAAAAGCATCATAGGTGCCATCGGGGATCTGGATGCACACATGCTCCCGGACATCAAGGGATACACGTCTTTGCTCCGTTATCTTTCCCACGATACGGAAGGGGCGCGCCAACAATTGCGGGATCAGGTATTAGCAACCGGAAAAGCTGATTTCAGGGCGTTTGGCACGATGCTTGAGGAGGTGAAGAGAAACGGGGTTGTTAAAGTGCTCGGATCACCAGGCGCTATTGATATCGCATTATCCGACAGGCCAGGGTGGTTGAATGTGCTGAAGGTTCTTTAGTAAGCAAAATTCTATTTGACACTTTACCAACACCTCTATACACATGCTGAAAACATTTTGTGACTAATTGATCTTTAATTCGATAAAGGGTAAGAAGCATGCTGCGATCGATACTCGAAACTCGATACGGCCCAGGCTGGATATAAACTTGGACATACCTCGATACATCTGGTGTTTATCGAGTTTCCAGTTTCTCTCTACAAAAACGACAGAACCTCTATAAAAACAGTGTGCCTGATTGCCCCAAAGTCATTTTCTTGAAAACTATAGAATCGACTGACGTCCTTCAATGGTCAGGGATAGCTGCTTAAGATTAACCCAAACCAACCAAATTTGAGAGGTCGCATATGGATCGTAATGACATTAGGAAAGTCCTGGAAACGTGTGAGTTTTTCAAGGGGCTGGATGAAAGTAATATAGAAAGGATCGCAGGCCTCTGCCAGGTGGAGACTTATGAGCCGGGAGAATATGTGTTTCACCAGGGTGATTTTGGAGAGCATCTTTATGTCATTGCTGAAGGGCGAATATTCCTGGAGAGAACTGTGGATTTAGGTACGCGCAAGGGAAGAGTTGTAATCGGAATACTCGGCAAGGGAAGGGTTTTTGGTTGCTAGTCTACGCTTTTGGATGAATCTCACAATCTCATGTCCTCGGCCACCAGTGAAAAAACCACAAAAGTCCTTATCATGAACGGGAAAGAGTTGCGGGAGATGATGCTTGGCGATATGGGGCTTGGGTTTAA
>JAKLQB010000307.1 GCA_022013615.1 Desulfobacterales bacterium
GAACTCTCTTTTGATGAAAAAATAGACAAGATACAACGATATCTCCCCAAGGGCCTTACCGAGAAGATCCTGTCCCAACGAGATAGAATTGAAGGTGAAAAGAAACAGGTAACGGTCATGTTCTGCGATATAGAGGGGTTTACGCCTCTTGTGGAGGGGCTCGGCCCTGAGGAGGCCTACGGCATCATGGACCAGATCTACGAGATCCTGATCCACAAAGTTCATGACTATGAGGGCACGGTTAATGAGATGACCGGTGATGGTATTATGGCCCTTTTTGGGGCTCCCATTGCGTTGGAGGGTGCCCCTCAGCGGGCGATCCGGTCAAGTTTAGCGATTCATAGAGAGATGGTCAGGTTTAGCGACAAAAGAAGACAAGAAGATAAGAATATGCCTCCCATCAAGATGCGGGTCGGCATTCATACAGGCCCTGTAGTCGTGGGCACTCTGGGTAACAATCTCAGAGTAGATTTTAAGGCTGTGGGAGATACGGTGAATCTGGCCTCGAGAGTGGAGGGGTTAGCTGAACCGGGAACTTCCTATGTGACCGAGGATACATTCAAACTTACTGAGGGGTTCTTTCGGTTCGAAGCACTCGGGGAACGAGAGGTCAAGGGCAAAGAAGAGCCAGTCAAGGTTTACCGCGTGATAGCTCCCAGTACCAGAAGGACACGATTTGATGTCAGTGCCGAGAGTGGTCTTACACCATTAGTTGGAAGGGAGCGGGAGCTTGAACTCCTCATTGATGGTTTTGAGAGGTCCAAAGAAGGAAGAGGCCAAGCATTCTCTATCGTGTCCGAGGCTGGAGTTGGTAAATCTAGGCTTTTATACGAGTTCAGAAAGACTATTGCCAATGAGGATGTGACGTTCTTGGAGGGCAAGTGCCTGTCATACAGTCGGGGTGTGGCCTATCATCCGGTCATAGATGTATTGAAGGCAAACTTCGATATCCGGGAGGATGATGAGGGCTTAGATATCAGAAAGAAGGTAGAGAAAGGGTTGGAAGTATTAGCAGCGAATGAGGCTTCGACTCTATCTCACACCTTGGAGCTCTTATCGGTAAGGAACGGTGGCATCGACGAGTTCTCCAGGGGTCCTGAGGAAAAAAAAGATCGAATCACTGAAGCAGTAAAGCGGATCACAATTAGAGGGTCAGAGATCCGGCCTCTGATTATGGCGATTGAAGATCTTCAATGGATTGATAAGAGCTCTGAGGATTATTTTAGAAATCTGCTGGAAAGTATCTCAGGTGCGAGGATATTCCTAATATTTACATACAGGCCTGAGTTTGTGCACACCTGGGGTGGAAAGTCGTATCACAACCAGGTGAACCTGAACCGGCTCTCGAACCGGGAAAGCCTTGCCATGGTATCTCACATTTTGGGTACAGACGACCTCGATAGGGAGCTTGAGGAGTTGATCCTTGAAAAGACAGAAGGAGTTCCCTTTTTCATCGAGGAGTTCATAAGGTCCCTTAAAGACCTAAAGGTTATTGAGACGAAGGACAACAAATATCATTTAATAAAGGACATCCAATCTCTGATGATCCCTTCCACGATCCAGGATGTCATCATGGCCAGGATTGACTCCCTTCCCGAAGGCGCAAAAGGAGTCCTTCAGACTGGAGCTGTAATAGGGAGGGAGTTAGGCTATGATCTAATCAAGAGGGTGATGGGTTTGTCTGAACGGGAATTGCTTTCGCATTTATCGGGTTTAAAGGATTCAGAGCTCCTATATGAAAGAGGAATATATCCCCAATCGACTTATATTTTCAAGCACGCCCTGACGCAAGAGGTAAGTTATAACTCTCTGCTCCTCAAAAGGAGAAAGGGGATTCATGAGAAGATAGGAAGGGCGATGGAAGAATTCTACCAGGAGAGGTTGGAAGAATTCTACGAGATACTGGCCTACCATTACCAGCAGAGTGATAATCTAGAAAAGGGAGTAGAATATTTGGTACTGGCGACGAAAAAAACGGCGGACCGGTTTGCCAACCAGGAAGCGCGGGCCTTTTGTGAGGAAGCCCTAAAAACCTTGGACCGCCATGCCGCCACGGAAGAAAATGAGAAGCTGAGAAATGAAATAGAATTGCTCTTTTTGCAACTCAAAGCGATCTCCAATGAAATCATTCCGTTCTAATTTGGCTCTTTATTATTTTTAAATGTTACCAGATCTCAAGAAAGGAGGAAATGTTAATGGCTGAAGAAGGGACAGATAGGCCCATTACGGTGAAGGCCGACAGATGCCATGGCTGTTTGACTTGCCAACTACGTTGCTCCCTGAGGGTTACCGGTAAGTTTAACCCCTCAAAGGCCAATATAATGGTAACTCGATTGGAAGGGGAATACAAGTATCGGCACACCTTCACTGACGATTGCGACCTTTGCGGAGGCGATTATCTCTGTGTCCGATGGTGTCCTTATGGGGCACTTGGGCTGAAAGGAGATAATAATGGAATTTAATGGATATGCCGGGTCTAGTTTGTGGGTGAATTTATCTGACGGTACCATTAAGAAAAAGCCTCTGGACCCTGAGCTCGTTAACCGATTCGTGGGTGGCTCCGGCTTCACAAATAAGCTGGCCTATGACCTCATAGATCCAGAAGTGGACCCTCTCTCTCCGGAAAATGTCGTAATCCTTGGCTCGGGTGTTCTCTCTGGGACCCTGGCTCCAGGTAGCGCAAAGGTAATGGTAACAACAAAGTTGCCAATCAACAATGCAATAGGAACGCCTTTTGGTGGCGGCTTCAGTCATCTCCTTAAATGTGCTGGCTACGATTTTGTAGTGATTACTGGCCGAGCTGACAAACCTGTTTATCTGAAGATTATGGATGATGATGTAAGTTTTGTGGATGCCCGTAATGTTTGGGGAAAAGATATCTATGAAACTACAGACCTGTTGAGGGAAAAACACGGTGCCGAAAGCAGCGTCATCGCCATAGGCCAGGCTGGTGAGAATCTAGTGAAAATTTCGTTTGCCTTGGTGGATAAATTTGCCACATTGGGAAGGGGAGGTTTTGGTGCTGTTTTAGGCTCGAAGAATCTAAAGGCACTGGTGGTGAATGGCACTAAAGGGGTCGGTATCGCAGACAAAAAAAGCTTTTTGGAAGTAGCTAGCTCGATCAGGCAAAACATGCTTAACTACCCCTTTCGTAAGGAGTGGTTGAAGCTCGGGCTCAGCCTTGGCCTTATGATATTCGCTAAGACAATGGGAACGGGTAGGAATTGGAACGAATTAATGACGAACGATAAAGACACACCGGCCAAACTTCGAGCACTACAGGAAATTTTTAAATCAGGACACTCATGCCCCACTTGCCCGTTAAACTGCAGGGCGTTGGTTAGGCTGGACGAGGGGGAATATGCGGGGCTAACAGCTCCTACTTCCGATTTACTCTATGCCTGGGTTTGGGACGGTCGATATGATGCATGTGATCTTAACACGTCAGTCAAATACCTTGATCTTTGCAATAGATATGGACTCGACGTGCTCTCAACGAAGTCCCTAATAGACTATGCAATTGACCTCTACCAAAATGGAATCATCACAAAAGAGGACGCTGACGGTCAGGAACTAAAGTGGGACGCGGATACCGTTCTAAATCTGATAGAAAAGATATCCCACCGAGAGGGCCTTGGCGACACTCTGGCAGATGGTTTGATATCGACCTCAAAGAGATTTGGCAACCTAGCAGCTGAGCGCGTTGTAGCCATTAAAGGCCTTGATCCTTTTGCAGACCCAAGGCCCCACTTTTCAGGGTGGGAACTTTCGTCATGCCTAAATCCTAGAGGCTCTTACATTGCTGCTGGTGGAATCACACCGGCATTTTCACCGGGCAGAACTCCGTTAGATATCTCCAAATATTGCCGCAAGCTATTGGTTCCTGAGGAAGCAATTGAGAGGATCTGTTACAGCAGCACGGAATTTAATCTTGCCAGGCTTATAAAATATGCCGAGGATTGGTATTCTGCTTATTCCTGTCTTGGCGTGTGTGTACGTCAACCGGTGATGTTGAGTTATGATCCACATGCAGCTGCTCAGCTATACACATTGGCCACTGGGATTGATATGACTCCTAAAGAGCTTCATAAAGCAGGCGAACGGAGCTGGAATGTCCTCAAAGCTGCTAATGTGAAAGGCGGGTTCACGAGGAAAGAGGACCGATTTCCTGACAAGTTCTTCGAACCCCTAAATCTGGAGATAAGAAGATCGGGTTAATGGATTACAATAGGACGAGAGAGCTAACGCGAGACGATGTGGAAAAGATGTTTGATGACTACTATGACGAGAGGGGCTGGGATATAGAAAAGGGAATACCCACAAGGAAAAAACTTGAGGATTTAGACCTAAATGACGTAGCAACAGATCTAGAGAAAGGGGGGTTTATATAGGAAAGAATTATGCCCTTTACGCTAAGCTATGATGAAAGCCAAAGAAAACCTGGTCAAAGCAATTGAGATCTTGAACGAATGTGGAGCAGACGGCCGGGTGGAGAAATATGAAAAAAAACTGACTGCTCTTTCTTGATCAAATCTCCCATATATTTATTGTGCCTACGTCAATTCAGCTAAAACTCATGCTATCCTGTATCAAACTTCAATCAAGATCTCACCATAAGCAGTTTGTATACGAACCAAATTTGGATATAAAATGATTGCAGAGGCTTGAATAAGGCTAAGTCTCGGGAAAGCTGCGATATCACCTTTCAAACGGGCGGACCGAGGGTTGAGATATGTCATGGCTCTAACAGCTTTTTGGATGGGCAATATATAATGGAGCGGTTATAAGCTTATTGGTTGGATTTGTGGCCATCGGCAATATCTTCTACTGGAAAAAATTAGAAGAAGGGGAATTGGAATCGGCTTATGGGGAAATTTATTCGGAATACCGAAAGAGAACGGTTTTAATTCCCGTTTATCCCAGATGAAAGGCTTAAGAAATAAAAAAGGCCCAACCAACGGATGAACCAGACGCCGAAAAACGTGGCGCTGGTTACCCTTTTAGGAAGTTATCTCTCCTTGCGATACCTGCTATGTATCACAAACCAGATAAAACGTTTGATATCAAACGGATACCCCAACAATGCATGCTTTAATAAAGGCATTCGAATCAAAATGAAATAGCACAATATCCAGTACAAGATGCGCTAACCGAAATTGCGCCAAAAAGTCAAACATACAACTATACAATTAGAAGTCGAAATTTTTAAGTATTTCAGTTTTAAGCTATAAGAAAAACGAACTGATAGTGGGTTTGAACAGCGGCCAGAGGTGTTAGAAAATAAACATGGTTTAAGGAAAGTTTAGAAAAGAACCTCGAACCTCATTTTTCTTTTCTTCAATTCCGATACAAATCTTTCTTTATGTTCATTGAAGAATCTATCGGTCATTTGCCTCTGTAAACCAAGCTGACAATAAAATCTTTTTACTGAATATACTTGAGAGTACCGAGTTTTATAATGGTTTAATATCAGGTAGCGCTATTTTATCAAGCTATTTCCATGCTCATTTATCCAAGCATTTATCTGAGATTCGAATAGCTCCATTTGTCCATCATCCAACCCTTTTGGCTCATAC
>JAKLQB010000308.1 GCA_022013615.1 Desulfobacterales bacterium
ATCAAGAATATCCTTAACGGGCTTCAAGGTGGGGCATATGTCATTAACTCGGCCATGGGCAAGAAAGACTTTGAACTTGTTAAAAAAGGTTGGGGCATGGTCGAGAAGAACATTGACCAGATAAGCAGTATTGTCACAGACATGCTCATCTATTCCAGCGAAAGGAAACCCAGTTACGACCTGGTGAATCCCAATGAGGTGGTTGCCGAGGTCCTGGAGCTGATGTGGGAAAGGGCCAAACTATCAGGTGTCGTTTTTGTCCGGAAGCTCGATCCCGAATTAACCCAGGTGGCCATGGACAAAACCGCCATACACAACTGCCTTTTGAATCTCATCGGCAATGCCATTGACGCCTGCACCCTGGGGGGAATAATGGACGGTAAGGGCGTTGTGACAGTAGAAACGGACAAACCACCTGGTTGGGGTGTGAGATTCAGGATCACAGATAACGGGATCGGTATGGATGAAGACGCCCAGAAAAAGCTGTTTACCGATTTTTTCACCACCAAAGGGTACAAAGGGTCAGGATTGGGCCTGCCTGTGACCAAAAAAATCGTAGAAGAGCATGGGGGGGAGCTGATCTTCAGTTCCGAGGTTGGTCAGGGAACGTCATTTAGCCTGATGCTCCCGGAGAAAGTAAGCTTTCAGGGGGAGTAGCCATTCTGCTCCTTCTTGCCCTTTTGTTTCTCACCGAAAAGAAGCTAAGAACGCAGAGATAAAAGATTCCCCTTTGCCGTTGAGTTGCCCCGCAGAATCTGACGGGATTAAGAAACGGCAAAGGGAAACCGCTCAGCCATATACGGTTAGTTGGCCGGGATAGTGAAATTTTTGGAGACCCAGCCTTCTTTTCCGGAATCTGTCCGCACCCGGATCCACCCCCCTCTCTGTTCGAGGACAGAGAGGCGGTCTCCCCCGCGAATATCTGTGACTATGGCATAGTTAGTCCCGGGACCGGTCCGGACATTCAATGATGCGGGTTTTACTATCACCGTCTCACCGCCTGCACTCGCAGAGGGTGATGCTGGAGCCGGTGCAGGAGCAGCGGCAGGGGCGGGTGCCGGTGCAGGAGTACTGCCATAATGGTAATAGGTCTGTGGCGTCTTGGACACGACAAATTTGACGGCTTCTTTTATGCAAACACGAAGGGCCTTCTCTGTGGGTGTGTTTTTCCAGCCCCCTAATCCGCCAGCCAATGCACCACTGCCACCCCATCCTCCGATAAGCCCGCCAAGGTTTACATCTGTGGCCTCTCCTTCTACGCTGGTAGCAGCGACGATACGGGACGTCCTGGTATCGATTATCCGTAAATCAATGGCCATATGGGCCTTCTTAAAGCCTCCCATAATTCCGCCCAATACGCCTTTGCCAATTCCGCCTATACCGCCCTTGGCTCCGGATGCCGCGCCTTCAAACTCGGTTACGGCCCCCACCACGAGGAGTTCAGCCCCCTCTATCTCACCTATAGGCGCAGCCGTATCCTGTCGAATGCGGCCTGACGCACCCAGGTCCTGCTCGCTAAGCACGTCGCCAAGGGTCTGCCTTTCCAGAACAATGAACCTGTTGGTGTTAAAAAGCGCGGTAACCAGTTGGTCGGCCATGCCGTCTCCGATCTTGCCTGTCCACCATCCCTTACCGGTTTTGTCCTTGAAGCGGGCCACGGCGATCCTTGCCTTGGGGCCATTGTAGGCCACGCCCTGGGCTTCATCTATTGAAGGCCCGCCCTGACCCGAAGTAACCGTGGTCTTCGTGCCGGGTGTAACGCACCCAACGGCCATCGTAAGGCACAAAAAGGCAGCACAAAAGACAGCAAAGCATTTTCCAAAATTCATAGTCATTACCTCCCTCTCGTCGAGAAAATAAAATCCCAAAATATTAAATTATGAACAAATTAAATAATTTTATCAAATCTATGCTGCTTTGTAAAGTAGGGTGATCCAATTTTCGCTCAGCTTATGGTCGCTTGGGTCTCCAGAAAAATTTGTGGGGCTGCGGTTATCATATCGGCTGATAATCTCAGGAACTTTAATAAAAAACCCTTGTAACTGTTTACCCGCTAAGCCCCTTAGTCGTAAGTTGGGTAGAGAGTAAACGAAACCCAACGCATTTTGGTCTGAAAAAACCCTTGACATGTTGAAATAAAATTTAATAATCTGCAAAAAGTTTAACGGAGATTTGGCTATGCTTGAGAAAAAAATTGCAGATAAAATCCGCCAGATAAGGAAAAGTAAGGGTTTGACCCTGGCCCAATTCGGTGAAATTGTTGGTCTTTCAAAGGGATTGCTCTCCAGAATTGAAAACAATCAA
>JAKLQB010000027.1 GCA_022013615.1 Desulfobacterales bacterium
ATAAGAAGAGACCCGGATAACTCGGTAAGTTGATTATCTTCAGCCTTGAAGCCTGACAGATATCTTCGGTTTTCAGGCTGAATGATCCAGGCAGTGTCACAGGGCAGCCTCTTTAGGCGTTCCCTTAAAGCGGCCACCCGTTTGCCAAATGCCGATTTATTCATTGTTTCCTCGACGATGCAGGTTTAGAAAATAGGTATTAATAGATAACACCTTAGCAGAGTATTCAGGCGATTGCAATTCTTGTGCTTCCTTATCGGCAATTCACATTATGACTGCCACCTGGCAGGACCGTGGGGTCTTTTTTTAAAGACCGCAATCCCGCCACGGCCCTGCATTAGCAAGGGCTAAAGGTGATAATTAGAATTGCTGCTTCCATATCTCGTTGTTGACAGAAAATATGCCAGCTGTTAGTAGTCGTTGAAAGAAACAGATATGAAAAGCCACAGAAACTCAAAATGAATCAGGGAAAAATTATAGAATACATAGATCAGGGCAGGTTTGTCTGCACTATTTGCCTACAGGATAAGGGCAACAGGCTGCATCTGCTTACACCATCAAATCGAGAAGTCAATCTTTCACCAAAAAGGGCCATACTCGTTTCAGGCGCTACTATTGATATTGAAAGGCCCAGAGAAGAATTATTGGAAAGGCTGAAGGATATGGAAGAGATAAGAAAACGTCTTAAAGGCCAGATTGACGCAATAGAGATTTGGGAGCTAATCAGCGAAGAGAAGGAAAGCTTTCATCACAAGTATCTCGCCCAGTTAGTCTTTGGAGAAATAGTCACGGATGACCATATCTCAGCGCTGGTAAGGGCGCTTTTCGAAGATCACCTCTATTTCAGGTTGAAAGATGGGCTGTTTCTGCCCAACTCCGCGGAAAAAGTTAATTCTATTATAGAACAAAGAGAAGAAGAAGCCCTGAGAGAAAAAAAGCTCACGCAGGGAAGCGCATGGCTGAAGGACACATTGCAGGGTAGAGAAAAAGAGGATTCTGCCTCTAAGGTGTATGTTATTCAGTTGCTGACCCAACTGGCCCTTTACGGGAATGAGGCACCTGATTTTAAGAGCGGCAAAGAACTCCTTCTGAGGGCGGACATATCCCATATTGGGGAGGCCAGGAAGTTATTAGTCAAGCTGGGGGTTTGGGATGAGGATGAGAACCTTGAACTTCACAAGGCTGGCATTGAAACTTCCTTTGACGAAAAACAGTTGGATGAGGCGGCCCGGCTGGCCATGGAAGGTATTGAAGAGCAGGGTCGCGAGGATTTGAGGCATTTGACCCTCCTGACCATAGACGGCCCGTTGACCCGTGATTTCGACGATGCCATAAGCCTTGAAATTGATGGTGACACCTTCTATTTGGGTGTTCATATTGCAGATGTGGCCTCGTTCATCTTACCGGACAGCATCCTTGATGAGGGCTCGGCGCAAAGGGCATCTTCCATATATATGCCACGTAGACAGATCGCCATGATTCCCCAAAACCTTTCTGAGGACAGCCTGAGTTTGAAACAAGGGTGCGACCGACGGGCTATTTCCCTTTTGACCCGATTTGAAAAGACCGGAAACCTTGTGGATTACCGGTTTGTGCCAAGTGTTGTCCGCGTACAGCAAAACCTCACCTACGATACGGTCAATGAAAACCTGGACTCAGAGAGCGTGTTTCGAGAAATGCATAAGATAAGCCACCGTCTGCGTGAAAACAGAAACAAAGAAGGGGCCCTTGGCCTGTCTCTCCCAGAACTGCAAATAAAATTCGATGCCGATTCTGCCCTGGCCCTTGAACTGGTTCCTCAAGATACGCCCTCCCGTATGATCGTGGCTGAATTAATGATTCTTTACAACTGGCTGGCAGCCAGATTTTGCAGGGATGAGCAAATCCCAGCTCTGTTCAGAACACAGTCTGAACCGAGTGAAAGACTGTCCATCGATGATAACGGCTATCTTTACTATGTCTTTAAGCAGCGCCGGAAGCTTCGTCCACTTGTGATTGATACTTCCCCGAAGCCCCACAGCGGTTTAGGGCTGGAGGCCTATACCCAGGTTACATCTCCCATACGGAGGTATCTTGATATTGTGATGCAGCGTCAGATTGGAAATGTTCTTATGAAAAGAGGGCCTTTTTATGATGAAAAAGACCTGGATGAAATACGGATTTCTGTTGAGCCGCTGATAAAAGAGTCCGGCAGGATAAACCGAAACCGCATTCGTTATTGGGTGCTGAGGTTTCTTCGCCAGCATAGGGGCGAAAGCTATCCTGCGCTGGTCCTTGATGAACTGAAAAGCAAATATCGTATCCTCTTGAAAGATTTTCTTTTAGTTGCTGATTTAAAGCGAGAACCCCGTGTGACATTGCATCCGGCCGATCAAATTCGGGTGCAGGTCAAAAACGCTGATCCCTGGCAAGATACGCTCGAGCTGGCATATGGGTAAAGGCTGAATCATGATATGTTTTCCACCTCAAAATCTCTTTGGAGAAGCTGGTTTCCCGATTGATTATATATAAGGATTTTCAATGACAGTGCCGACCCTTCGTGTGAGTCCAGGAAAAACTCGCCTCGTATGGTCCTGAAATTCTTGATAACAAAAAGTCGACCACGTTTATAATCTATGGGAACACCGTCTCGAAGCGCTACTTTTGGGTATGTCCACAATTGCAGTGGATCGGACTCCTTGTCAGCGACAATGATATGTACATATCCTCGAAGAGGCGTATCGCCCTGATCTGTGTTGACAATCTTAAAGCTAACCGTTAATTTGCCTTCTTCTTTCCGGGTAGCCAGATCCTTGATCTCCACCGTAGCTTCCTGAGGGGCTTCCTCTAATGCGACCTCGGCTTCGATGTCGCCGGCCTCTTCAGCCTTTTTTAACTCTATCTTTTCTGGCCGAACCGGTTCCAGCGATATTGCAACGGCAGATTTGGAATTTTTATCATGCTTCTTCAGAAGAATCACGCGCTGTTCAGATTGATAGAGTAATTTTCTGGCATTTTCTACCTGCTTCTGAAGGCGGTCAATTTTTATTAGTTGGGCCTTGTTTGTCCTGAGTTTGTCAAAGTAGCCGTTAATGACAAACAAAGAGACTATGATGTAACACGCGAAGAACAGGACCGATACAAGGAGAATACGAGGGGAAAGACTAAAACTCCGTACCTTTCCTACTCCTCTTGAGACCATGACATGAAAGGCAGATTCATGGGGCCGTTTTTCTTTCACTGGCTTGGATCTCTGATTTTGGCGCGTTATCTTTTTCGCTGAAT
The DNA here is from genome assembly GCA_022013615.1 of Desulfobacterales bacterium. Next base: position 3,265 of record JAKLQB010000027.1, read on the forward strand.
TTTCCAATGATTCTCCCTGTTTAATCCCACCGAGGCGGGGCCTCTCTGCTCATCCAGTTTTTGTGTATCTCCTTGCATCTATGATTATAAATCGGGATTATCTCAGACGGGCTTGTTTTTTGCAAATCATTCCTGCCTTATTTTCAAAACGCCAGACTGTTGCGAGATACGGATCAGTCTTCTTTGACCAACGTATCGAATTTTAGGCGGTATTTCTCAATCTTGGAGTGAAGGGTGGGTCTTGAAAGGCCGAGGAGTTTTGCAGCGCGGGAACGGTTCCCACCCGTAAGATTAAGGGCTTCGCTAATAAGCATGCTGGCAAATCGGTCCATGCACTTATCAAATATGTTTTCCGTGGTTTTGGAGGCCAGAGATTTGCGTATCCACTGGCGGATTACCTTATCATCGGTCTTGGCGGACCCCTTTTTGCTAAGGATCCTGCCGCTAATGGCCTGGGTTATGTCTTCCGGACAGATGGGGGCTCCGCGGTTGAATATCAGGGTTTTCTGTATTGTATTGGAAAGCTCACGAACGTTGCCCGGCCACGGGTGGCTTTTGAGTGTTTTCACGGCTTCTTCAGTTATGCCCGGGTTATCCATTTGCACCTCTACCGCATACCTGGACAGGAAATATGCTGTAAGAAGAGGAATATCAGCCCGTCGCTCGCGGAGCGGGGGAAGCCAGATCGTTACCACCTTCAGCCGGTAATAAAGGTCCTCGCGGAAACGGCCTTCAGAAAGGGCTGATTCCAGGTTACGATTCGTGGCCGCAATAATTCGCACATTTACTGGAATGGTCTCCCGTCCTCCAAGCCGCTCAATACTTTTCTCCTGGAGCAGCCTTAATATCTTGGCCTGTATACTGGAGGGCATGTCGCCGACCTCGTCGAGAAAAATGGTTCCATCATTGGCCTGTTCAGTTTTTCCCACACGTCGATGAAATGCCCCGGTAAACGCCCCTTTCTCGTACCCAAACAGTTCACTTTCAAGCAGATTCTCCGGGATTGCTACACAGTTGATTACAAGAAACGGCTTACTTGCCCGGGGGCTGTGTTGATAGAT
>JAKLQB010000309.1 GCA_022013615.1 Desulfobacterales bacterium
GTGGGAGATTCGCCGAAATTTTTTTAATAAACTATAAGGAGAGGTGCGCCCAAAGATTAGCCGCCTTTCTATCCTATTGATTTAATTAGTTTATTAAAAACGCACACTTTATGCTTGACGGAATGAATATAGGATGTCCCCCCTTACACAACCCGAACTTGATACATTAGGAAAAATAAAATCCAGCCTGCCCGCCCCTGGAGAGTTAATCCTGTCTGCCCAGTAGCTCCGGGAGATGGTACTGGGGTCCAAAAAAGTTTCGATCATTTGAGCATTCGAATTTAAGATAAAATGGAGACCAAACTTGCTTAATAATAAAAAAATCCTCGTCACCGGCGCCGACGGTTTCATAGGTTCCCATCTCACCGAGATGCTCGTGAAGCAAGGCGCAAAAGTCAAGGCCCTGAGCTACTACAATTCCTTTAACTACTGGGGATGGCTGGAAGCTATTGACTGCTTGAATGAGATTGAAGTTATTTCTGGTGATGTGCGCGATCCTCATTTTTGTAAAGAAATTACAAAGGATATTGATGTTATTTTTCATCTTGCTGCATTAATTGCCATTCCTTATTCCTATGTTGCGCCGGACAGCTATGTGGATACCAATATAAAGGGAACTTTAAATATATGCCAGGCAGCAAAGGAAAATGGGTGCGAGCGTGTGATTCATACTTCAACATCAGAAGTGTATGGCACAGCGCAATATGTTCCCATTGATGAAAAACATCCTTTGCAACCCCAGTCTCCATACTCAGCCAGTAAAATCGGGGCTGATCAAATGGCCATGAGTTTTCATCTTGCCTTTGGTTTGCCGGTGACCATTGCAAGACCGTTTAATACATATGGCCCCCGCCAAAGCGCTCGTGCTGTTATCCCAACCATCATTGGACAGATTGCCGCCGGAAAAAAACAGATCAAGTTGGGTGATTTATCTCCTACTCGTGATTTTAATTATGTTCTGGATATCTGTAGAGGATTTATTGCCTTGGCAGAGTCGGACAAAACCATAGGCGATGTGATAAATATTGGATCAGGAGTTGAAATTTCTATAGGTGACACCCTGAGTTTAATTAAAAAAATAATGAATTCTGATGTGGAATTTATTACAGATGAACAAAGACTGCGTCCAAAGCAGTCTGAAGTTTTCCGACTGTGTTGTGATAACACCAAACTACATGAATTAACCGGTTTTCTACCTGAATATTCCCTGAAAAAAGGATTAAAGGAAACTATTGACTGGTTTACAAGCTCAGAAAACCTTTCACGTTACAAAATAGATATCTACAATGTATAGCAACCTCATCAAATTCATAAGGGACTGGTATCAGACAGATCAGTTCATCCCGCTTCATGAACCACGATTCAAAGAAATAGACCGGGAATATGTGCTGGATGCCATTGATTCAACATTTGTGTCCAGCGTTGGTGAATATGTCAATAGATTTGAGCGTGATCTTGCCGCATATCTGGGAGTCAAACGGGCGGTTGTTACAGTCAACGGAACCGCAGCATTGCAGGTTGCTCTCCGCCTGGCAGGTGTGAAAGGCGGTGATGAAGTAATAACCCAGCCCCTGACCTTTGTGGCTACTGCCAATGCCATAGCTTACAATAATGCCGGTCCTGTATTCATTGATGTTAATCGTGATACACTTGGATTGTGTCCAGATGCTTTGGAAGAGTTCCTTGATCAAAATGCTGAAAAAAGAGGGGAGAGCACCTTTAATAAAACAACCGGCAAACGCATTGCCGCCATGGTTCCCATGCACACGTTTGGACATCCATGCAAAATGGGCCGGTTAATTGCTTTGGCAGATCAATGGAACATTGCAATTGTGGAAGACGCTGCAGAGTCCCTTGGCTCTAAGATTTTAACCAGGCATTGTGGAACTTTTGGCAAGGCCGGCATTTTGAGCTTTAATGGCAACAAAACAATTACCTGTGGTGGCGGTGGCGCTATTATTACCAACGACGCTGCCCTGGCAGATAGAGCCAAGCATCTTACCACTACTGCAAAAGTAAATCACCCTTGGGAATATGTTCATGACGAAATTGGCTATAATTACAGGATGCCGAATTTGAATGCTGCCCTGGCATGTGCACAACTTGAACAATTGGATGGAATTTTAGCAGATAAGCGCATGTTGGCCAATGCCTACAATGCGTTTTTTAATGAAATAGACTGGTGTAATTTTTTCAAAGAACCTGATGGGTGTACCAGTAATTACTGGTTGAACGCTGTCATTACCTCTGATAAAAAACAACGGGATGATCTTCTGAAGACCACAAATGATTCCGGTATAATGACCCGGCCCATCTGGCAATTAATGTCTGATCTGGAAATGTATAAACAGTGCCAAAAAGGGGATTTGAAAAATGCCCGATGGCTTCATGACAGGATTGTAAATTTGCCGAGTAGTGTGAGGTGTGATGGTGTTAGTGTTGGTGGTTGAGGGGAAATCTGCTTTTGCCTATGCAGCGATAAAGAAAATGGGGGTATTCGGGACGGAGAATCGGGAGTTTTTTGAATATGAGAAGCTACTGTGCAATTAGAAGGACGGGAACGGGCAAGAAATGTGATTGATGTGGGGTTACGATGCAGAGGCAATTCGGGAGGCCATACAAAAGGCCCTCGAGCCCAGTTTCCGCACTTCCATGGCTGGCCTGACGAACCAGCACTGCGACGGCCGCTCGGTAGAGCGTATCCTCACAGGCCTGAAAGAGGAGCCCATGGACCATCGCATTTTTCAGAAACGTTTCGTAGAAAACGACTCTGAAGTGGTAGCCTGTTGACCAATGTGGTATACGGCCTGGAGCAAAAAGACCTCTGGCGCGAGGCATTGCGCAGATCCTAACTTATGATTGAAAGCGGACAAATGAATCGTGTTTATATAATTGCTGAAGCGGGAATTAATCATAACGGCAGTGTTACGATAGCCAAGAAAATGATAGACGTTGCCGTCGACGCTGGTGCAGATGCAGTCAAATTTCAGACTTTCAGGGCTGAAAAAGTGGTAAGCAGGTATGCACCAAAGGCTGAATATCAAAAACATACAACTGGCGAAGAGGAATCCCAGTTGGAAATGGCGAAAAAACTTGAATTGAGCCATAAGCATTTCAAAGAGCTTGCCGAGTATTGCAAAGTCAAAAAAATCCAATTTTTATCTACACCGTTTGATTTTGAAAGTATAGATTTTCTTGTGGGAATAGATGTTGATATCTTTAAAATTCCTTCAGGAGAAATTACAAACCTTCCGTATTTAAGAAAAATAGGGACCTTGAACAAAAAATTAATCATGTCCACCGGAATGGCGGATCTCGCTGAGATTGAAGATGCTATTAAAATTCTGACAAATTCCGGGACGAATCGTGATCACATTACAATACTGCATTGTAATACAGAGTATCCGACACCCCATGAAGACGCTAATCTACTGGCAATGATCGCTATAAAAGAGGCATTTGCGCTAAACGTCGGGTATTCGGACCATACATTAGGAACTGACGTAGCTGTAGGGGCGGTTGCCTTGGGAGCACAAGTAATAGAAAAACACTTTACTCTCGATAAAACGATGGAAGGACCGGATCACAAATCTTCTCTGGAACCAAAAGAACTAAAACAAATGGTAATTGCTATAAGGAATATGGAAAGAGCTTTAGGAGATGGTATAAAAAGAGCCTCTTTATCAGAAATCAAGAATCGACCAATCGTTCGCAGAAGTATTGTAGCCATCAGAAATATAAAGAAAAATGAAGTGTTCACTGAAGAAAATGTTACAGCCAAGCGGCCTGGCACGGGAATAAGCCCAATGTGCTGGGATAGTGTGATAGGGACCATAGCTAAAAGAGACTTCTTAGAAGACGAACTCATAGAATTGTGAAGATGAGAATCTGGGCCATGACCGGTTCAGGAGATGCGCCTTTCAAGAGCATCTTGTTTTGCAATTGACCGGATTAAAAAGACGGTTTTTCGATGATGGAATGAATCGAATCGAAGGTCGCTACAGTAAAGATAAAATTTTTGAGCGAATATAGAAAAACGTAGTTCATCAAGGGGATTAAAATATTAATGCCAGGAAAAGCCATAGGATGAAACCGGCGAATCGGATTATATCATCAAAGAGCCATCTAAGTTGGATCGAAGCCCAATCTACAGTTATAGATAGATAGAATGAAATTTTGTGTGCTACAAGCCAGACTTGGTGATGACAGAGCAAAATGGAAGTGGGCCTGGGACCGGCTACCTTCTAAAAGGCGTGACGTATACTTTTTGCCTGAATATCTTCTTGCATCTGAAGCGGAAGGGCTCGGAACTGGGTATTGCGCTTTGGCTATCGAGAACGAAGCTGTTTGGCTTTATCCTTTTTTAAAGTGCCCCATCCATCCGATAGACAAAACGATAGAAGAGGTTGATCTGTATGACCTCCAATCGGCGTATGGATATGGCGGTCCGGTGGTAAACAGGGATGGCGAAGACGAGATTTTTCTGCGGGAAGCATGGCGCCGTTTAAATGTTTGGTGCAAGGAGAAACATGTCGTCGGAGAATTTTGCCGCTTTCATCCTCTCCTTGGCAACCACCATTGGGCGCCTCCGGAAATGCGTGTGATGGAGGATCGCAAGACGGTATTCATGGATCTTAAAACTTATCCGGAAAAAATCTGGAACGATTCCTTCTTTCGCGTCCAAAGAAATATGATACGTAGAGCAGAACGAGAGGGATATGAATATCACACTCTTCCCTCATCAAAGCAAATGTCCTGGTTTGCCCCAATGTACGCCCGGACCCAAGACGTCATACAGGCCGGTACTGAAACGCGATTTGGAGAGGCATATTTCGACTCACTGGTCCAAGGTCTGGGAGAAAAATCATGGTTGGGCATAGTGAAAAAAGGCACCGATATTGCCGCGGCTGTTCTGGTCCTTGAAGGTGCCCAGTTTGCCTACAGTCACCTTATGGCTTATGGGAGCGAGCGGGCCACCGCAGGAATGACTAATTTCCTTTATCATGGCGTAGCTCTTGAGGCAGCAGACCATGGTCTGAGTGCCCTGTTTATGGGAGGGGGCAAAACAAAGGATGACAAAGATCCGCTGTTTTATTTCAAAAAGAGCTTAGGGCAGGGTCGCCAGATGTTTTATATTGGCACGCGTTGCTATAATTCGGAACTTTATGACTTATTGGGGACTCAATGGGAAAAGCAGCATGGCCCGCGCCCTGCAGGCTATTTTTTGTTTTACAGATTATAAGTGCGAAAAAAAGATTCTATGATATTGATGTCAAGGTAAAGTAGGAAAGGAAAGTAATTATGAATTCGGATGATGTATGGGAGAAGATATTCCAAAACCAAGAATGGGGCAAATATCCTGCCGAGGTTTTGATCCGCTTCATAGCCAAGAACTTCTACCATACTGACAGGGGAACCATTAGGATTCTGGAGGTAGGCTGTGGCCCGGGACCCAATGTGTGGTACTTTGCAAGAGAGGGGTTTAAAGCTTACGGAATAGATATATCTCCTACGGCTATTGAAAACGCTAGAAAAAGAATCAAAGAAGACGGGCTTTCCGCCGAACTCGCGGTCGGCAACATAGAAAAGCTCCCGTATTCGGACGCTTTTTTTGATTGTGTGGTCGATAATGAATGCTTGTATTGTAACCCGCTCAAAAAGGCAGAATACATTCTGAAAGAGGTTAAGAGAGTTTTGAAAAAGGGAGGGACTCTATTTAGCAGGACATTTACTGATGAAATGTATGTCGGTCGTTCGCACAAGAGGATCAGCGAGTTTGAGTATGATGATGTTTCCGATGGTCCCTTCGCGAATAGCGGGTTTGCCCGATTGATTAGGAGAGATGGAATCACAAAACTATATGGCAGTTTCTTTAAAATAGCTTCAATTGACAAGCTGGAGTGTACGCACAACAATTCTGAAGCAAAATTGAGTGAGTGGATTATAATCTGTCACAATTAGGGTCAATACGTCAAGAATTTTAAGCCCCCTCATTGCAATCTTGATAGACCGTAGGATATGAAATTTATATGGATAGAGAAAAACTGAAATCTCTTACTCCCGCCTGATGCAACGATCAAACAGGCAATGCAAAAGCTCTATGGAACAGCCGTCAGGCCGGTTTTTTCGGCTAATGAAGGGAAGATAGCTCGGTATTCCAAAACCAAGGGTTGTTGTGGTCAAGTAAAAACGGACACTTTTTATTAAGCCGCTTTGCGGCATAGTTCTGTGTGGTATGACAAGGTGAGGATTGGTAAAAGAGTGGGTAAAGATTCTGAACAGGATGAATTGATATGAGACGCAAGATTTGTATTGTTACGGGAACACGGGCGGAATCCGGCATTCTTTACTGGCTGATGAAGGAAATCCAGGAAGACCCTGACCTTGAGCTTCAGATAATTGCAACAGGGATGCATATGTCGCCGGAATTTGGTTTGACATACAGGCAGATAGAAAAAGACGGTTTTAAGATCGACAAAAAAATCGAGATGCTCCTTTCCTCGGATACACCGATAGGGGTTTCCAAATCAATGGGGCTTGGTATGATCGGTTTTTCCGAGGCGTATGCTGATCTGAAGCCGCATATTGTAGTTCTTTTAGGTGACCGATTTGAAATTTTTTCAGCGGCTGCCGCTGCTATGATTGCCCGTATTCCAATTGCCCATCTGCACGGAGGAGAAACAACTGAGGGGGCATTTGACGAAGCGATCAGGCATTCGATTACCAAGATGTCTCATCTTCACTTCACTGGTGCAGAGGAATACAGAAAGCGGGCAATTCAACTGGGAGAGAACTCTGCAAGGGTCTTCAATGTTGGTGGATTGGGGATAGACAATATTAAAAAGCTCAAACTTCTGAATCGTAACGAGTTTGAAGATTCAATCAACTTCAGGCTCGGTCCGAAAAATCTTATGATCACTTTTCATCCGGTTACTCTTGAACATGCCACGGCCGGAGAGCAATTTCAAAATCTTCTGGATGCGCTGGATGAACTCCAGAATACGAGATTCGTTTTTACAAAACCGAATGCCGACACAGAAGGCCGCGTTATAATTAAAATGATCGATGATTATGCTTCTGGAAACAGTCATAAAGCCATTGCATTTGTAAGCCTTGGCCAATTGCGGTACTTGTCGGCCATGCAATTTGTAGATGGAGTTGTCGGCAACTCCTCCAGCGGACTTGCCGAAGCGCCGACATTTAAAATCGGCACAATCAATATAGGGGATCGTCAAAGGGGCAGGATAAAAGCAGATAGTGTCATAGATTGCAAACCTACAAAAGAATCAATCCTGACCGCCATCATAAAACTTTATTCAGAAGAATTTCAGAATAATCTCAAAACCGTCAAAAATCCCTATGGAGAAGGCGGCGCGGCCGAAAAAATCAAGAAAATCATTAAAGAAATTGACCTTTCAGACATTTTAAAAAAAAAGTTTTATGATATTAAGATAGCTTGTGAACTAACATTATGAAAGACATAACAATACATCCAAAAGCCACCATCAAAGAAGCCATGGAAGCCTTAGATAAAACAGCAGAGAAGGTTCTTTTGGTGGTTGATGAAAACCATGCCCTGATCGGCGCTATGACGGACGGCGATATAAGACGCCACATACTCAAAGGAAATGATCTGACCGGTACCATCTATAATGCCTACCATAGAGATCCGATTTTTGTATTCCAGGAAGATTTTAGTCTGGAAAAAGTCAAAAAGATTTTCACAGAAAATAAAATTGATCTGGTTCCTATCTTGGATCAAGACCGCAAGGTAGTAGACTACATAACTTGGGGGAAAGCATTTGGAAATAACAGAAGGCCAGAAAATCAAAAACTGGATGTCCCTGTCGTTATAATGGCAGGCGGCAGCGGAACCCGCCTTGAACCATTTACAAAAGTTTTACCTAAACCTCTTATCCCTGTCGGCGAAAAGCCCGTGATCGATCATATTATCGACAACTTCAGGGCTTGCGGCATCTGCGAATTTTATCTCACAATACATCACAAGTCCAGAATCCTGCGCGCCTATTTTGAGGAAAAATGCCCCGATTACTCCATAGGCTTTGCTGAGGAAGATGAGCCAAGGGGCACGGCAGGCAGCCTCAGCCTGCTCAAAGACAAGCTAAATAAGCCATTTTTTGTATCCAACTGTGATATTATCATTAAAGCCGACTATGCTAATATTTTTCGGTTTCATACAAAGAACAGCTATGATATTACCCTCGTGGCGTCGGCCAAACAATACAACATCCCCTACGGTATATGTGAGCTGAACGGCAGCGGCAGCCTGGAGCGAATTCGGGAAAAACCGGAGTACAGTTTTCTGGTGAATACAGGGCTGTATGTATTGAATCCGAGCGTAATTGATCTGATCCCCGATAACGGCTTATTTCACATCACCCATCTGATGGACAAAGTAAAAGAAAACAACGGCACAATAGGCGTGTACCCGGTCAGCGAAAAGTCATGGATAGATGTGGGCCAGTGGGCTGAATATCGCAACGCATTGAAGGTGATTGAGGATATTTGATGATAAATGGAAAGTCAGTTTTAGCAATTATCCCAGCCCGTGGTGGGTCAAAAGGGCTACCGGGGAAAAACGTAAGGGAATTATGCGGTAAGCCTTTGATCGCTTGGAGTATCGAGCAGGCTTTGGGCTGCGGTATTATTGATAGAGTTGTAGTATCAACAGACGATGATCAGATTGCCGATGTTGCAAAAACCTATGGCGCAGAAGTGCCTTTTATACGCCCAGTGGAATTGGCGAGCGATATGGCGTCAATTATAGACGTTATCTTTCATACTATAGACTGGTTTGAGAAATACGAAGATTATCAGCCAGCATATATTCTGTTATTACAACCCACATCACCACTCCGAATATCCGAGGACATTGATAATGCCATAGAATTGCTGTTTGCGCGAAAAGCTCAAACCATTGTTTCCGTGTGCGAAACAGAACATCACCCATACGGGGCAAATATGCTGCCCGCTGACGGCAATATGCGGGATTTCCTGAGACCGGAAGTCATCAATAAGAATAGGCAAGAGCTGCCAACATTCTATAGGATAAACGGTGCTATTTATTTGGCGTATCGCGATTACTTGAAGACGAGGAAGACGTTCTTTGGCAACGACACCTACGCCTACGTAATGCCAAGAGAACGGTCTATTGATATAGACAGTAAAGTGGACTTCGAGTTTGCGGAATATTTGCTCAAGGTGCGAAAGGATGAAGTACAATGAGAATTTTATTGGTAGCCTACGATAATGACTCGTATATTCACTGGTTCCCACAGGGCATAGCGTATATCGCTGCTGTCCTTCTGAAGGAGGGATACGATGTAGAAATATACAATCAGGATATGCATCACTATCCGGAAAGCCATCTTCAGGAATATTTGGACAACAATGCTTTTGATGTCATTGGTCTGAGTTTCATTGCTGGTTATTATCAGTACAGGAAAGCGATCAAAATATCTGAAGCCATAAATAATTCCAAAAATAGGCCTTTTTTCATCATAGGCGGGCATGGTCCTGCTCCCGAGCCCGATTTCTTTCTGCGTAAAACTAGTGCGGATGCAGTAGTTATTGGTGAGGGAGAAATAACCATTATAGAGTTGCTGAATGCCTTAAGAAATGGACAGTCCCTGGACAGCAGGGCATTGCGTTTAGAAACAGCAATGGATGTACTGTTAACGAGCGTAGACCATTGATCGAAGACATAGATAGCATTCCGTTTCCCGCCTACGAATTATTTCCGATGCAGCATTATAGGCTATTGCGGATGCCGCATTGCGGCAACGGCGATTTTGCCATGCCCATGCTCTCAGGCAGAGGTTGTACGTTTAAGTGCAACTTTTGCTATCGAATGGACAAGGGTTTTAGACCGCGCAGCAACGAAAGTATTATCGAGGAAATCAAGCTTCTAAAGAAAGATTATGGTATCAGCTTCATAGCGTTTGGCGACGAGCTCCTTATGTCGTCTCGTTCGAGGGTCATCAATTTATGCGATGATTTTATGAAGCATAAGCTCAACATCAGGTGGGATTGCAATGGAAGACTGAATTATGCCAGCAAGGACGTGCTGAGACTGATGAGCAAAGCAGGGTGCGTTTTTATCAATTACGGTATTGAGGCAATGGATGATCAGGTACTGAGAAACATGAACAAGGCCTTGACGACAAAACAGATTATCAAAGGAATTGAGGCCACGCTGGATGCTGGAATAAGTCCCGGTTTCAATATTATTTTTGGAAACATTGGTGACAACAGAGAGACTCTACGAAAAGGGGTGGAGTTTCTGCTGAAATATGACGATGGTGCGCAGATGCGAACCATTAGGCCTGTTACCCCTTATCCCGGCGCCTCTTTACTATTACGCTATCGAGAAGGGTTTGCTCAAAGATTGTGAAGACTTCTACGAAAATAAGCATATAAATTCTGATTTGGTATCTATTAATTTTACAGAACTTAGTGAAAATGAGTTTCATCGGTGCCTGCTTGATGCAAACACAAGGCTAATAACCAATTATTTTGAAAGAAAATTAAACTCGGTAGTCGAACAAGCGGAGAATCTTTACCTTTACAAGGATGCTAGTTTCAGAGGATTTCGACAATCATAATTAAAAAGATATATTTCTTTGTATCCTCACCTCTTGACAACAGAGATACAGACAGGTTTGGTCTCGAAATACTCCAGCGTAATGGTTTTGACGTCGAAGTTTGGGATTTAACTGAGATCCTAAATCCTGATAGATTCAAGTCTTATAAACCTCCCGATAATAGTAATTTTAATAAATACCGTTTACTTTCCAGAAAAGAAGAAGCTCTTTTTGAAATAAAGAAGCTACCGACAGGTAGTTTTGTTGCATGTATTTTAGGTTATGAATTTAGAAGCTATGTTATTTTCAGGGCTTTGTCAAAATATAGGATTCCGTATGGTCTTTACAGTTATAACTATCCATCTTTCGATATTAACAAAAAGAGTATCATAAGAAGGCTCCTGAATATAACTCCCTCAATACTTGCCACACATCTCTTTAACACTGCCCCATTAAAGTATATCGGCATACGCCCTGCCAGCATTGTGCAGGCATTGGGTGGGGCGTTTACCGTACCAAAGTTTGCCATTAGCAACGAGACGAAAATATTATGGTCTCATATTTTTGATTACGAAATTTACCTCAGGGTAATGATGCAATCAATCAAGCAAGATAACAAAATGGGCGTTTTCCTGGACCAGTATTTTCCCTTTCACCCCGATGCCATCACCAGTCCTTTATTTGCAGCAGAAGAGTATTATCCACTGTTGTGTCGTTTCTTTGATCATTTAGAAAAGAACTATGGCATCCATATTGTTATTGCAGCACATCCGCGTTCCCGATATGAGACGCAAGAGAGTTTATATGGAAATAGAACCATTATGAGGGGCCGAACAGCAGAATTGGTTAAAGAATCAGGATTTGTGATTATGCATGACAGTACATCAATCAATTATGCCGTTTTATTTAAAAAACCGATGATTTTCATAACGACGGATTTACTTCAAAAAGCCAGAATGGGCTTGACTGAGTTTATGGCATGCTTGTTTGATAAAAAGGTGCTTAATATCGATCAATCTTATGAAATTGATTTGAATAGAGAACTCATCGTGAACGAGAGATTGTATGAAGAATATTTAAATAAATATATTAAAAAATCTGGAACGGATGACACACCGGCATGGCAGGTTTTTGCCGACTGCTTAAAAAAACAGAATGCAATCGGCTGGCAATAAAATCTCGTGGATAAAGACTCTCTAAAAAAACGTTATTTATTCAAACTTCTCACCAATTTTGTTGGGTTCGTTTTCAACATTATAACGCAGGCCATTATTCCTAGAGGGCTTGGTCCAAAAGCATACGGGGATTTTGGTTTATTAAGCAGTTTTTTTACGCAGTTTGTTGGCTTTTTGGATATGGGATCATCAACTTGTTTTTACACCAAGCTATCTGGCCGGCAAAGAGATTTTGTATTGGTACGATTCTATGGCTGTTTTGTAATCATAGTATCAATAATAACCTTGGCCTTCGTTTTTATTGCCCACAGATGGAATCTTTATCATGTTATCTGGCCTGATCAACGCATACTTTATATTTACCTTGCAGCCATTTGGGGGATATTGATGTGGATCGTCGGGGTACTGACTATGATGGGGGATGCCTATGGATTAACCGTTGCCACAGAAAAAGCCCGTATCATCCAGAGGGCATTAGGATTGGTGCTAATCCTTTTACTATTTATTCTTGGGCAAATTCACTTAGCGCAATTTTTCGTATATCACTATGTCATTTTGTTTCTTTTGGCCGGGGCGTTTATCTATATATTTGAGAGGAAAGGATATTCTCTTAATGAAGTATGGATATTGCCCTCTCGACCACAAATTATAAAATACTTTAAAGAATTTTATCTCTTTAGCCATCCTCTTTTTTTAGTTTCGGTATTTGCATTGGTGACGGGGATTTTTGACAGATGGATTCTTCAAGTGGCAGGTGGAAGTCTTCAGCAGGGTTTTTATACCCTTTCGTATCAGATAGGCGCCGTATGTTTTTTATTTACGGGTGCCATGGTACCGTTGCTTCTCCGTGAATTTGCCATTACTCACGCGAACAATGACATAGGCCAGATGGCAGTTCTTGTTAGACGATATTTTCCCGCTTTATTTTCTATTTCTGCTTATTTTTCATGTTTTATAGCACTGCAGGCCGATAAGGTTATTTATATATTTGGGGGAGGTCAATATGGGGGAGCGTTGGCCGCTGTGACGATCATGGCATTTTATCCCATCCATCAAACGTATGGACAATTAACTGCTTCTTTGTTCTTCGCCACAGGTCAAACGGCTTTATATCGGAACATTGGGATAATCTTTTTAATATTAGGATTGCCCTTAACCTATTTTCTAATTGCTCCTGTGGATAAACTGGGACTGAATGCCGGAGCTACGGGATTAGCTATTAAGATGGTCCTGATCAACGTCATTGGTGTTAATGTCCAGTTGTATTTTAATACTAAACAGTTGAACCTTCGTTTTTGGCGCTATCTCGGCCATCAAGTTTTAAGCATCATTTGCTTATTGGTATTAGCCGTTCTTACTACTTTCGGGACGGATTATCTGCTTACGCTTCGCGCAAGCCTCCTGACCAATTTTCTGGTTGCAGGACTATGGTATAGCGTCATGGTCATAGGACTCGCTTATTTTCTTCCGGCTGTCTTTGGAATACGCCGTGATGATATCAATATGCTTCAGGCGCGGCTGAAGGCACATTTTAAATATGTATAATGCTGTTTATGATGTCTTTTATGTAACGGATGCAAAGTTGAGGTCACATGATTAACGTCAGAATAATAATAAAAAAAGCATTAACCTTATTTGGCATGGAGCCACGGGTTGTTTATGAAAAAATCGGTATGTGGTCGCTTCGCGCAGCTGTGTCCAATGGATTAAGTGACCTGGTCGAAAAGCTACGGACAATAGTCCCTGACATTTCCAATCAGGAATCAAGCGAAATAGATCTATTTAATGACTATTGGGAACTAAAACGGCGAGCACTGCAAGCTTTTCAGTGCTCGTTAATGCTTAAGTTCTTGGATAATGTCAATTCCGCCGAACTGACAGTCGTGGATATTGGCGATTCGGCCGGCACGCATATGTTATACCTGAAGGAACTGACTAAAGGTAGATTCAACATTGATACAATCAGTGTCAATCTTGACCCAAGGGCTATAGAAAAAATTAAGGCCCGAGGGCTAAAAGCAATTCATTGTCGTGCAGAGGAATTGGACCTGGGGGAACAGTATGTTGATCTGTTTACTTCCTTCCAAATGGTAGAACATCTGCACAATCCCGCAATTTTTTTTCGTCGCCTGGCAAAGAAGACTAAATCAAATAACATTTTGATAACCGTTCCATATCTGAAAGAAAGCCGGGTAGGGTTACATCATATACGCTACGGAACCCAAAAAAATGTCTTTGCAGAGGAGGAACATATTTTTGAGCTGAATCCGCAGGATTGGACACTACTTTTTTTGCACTCTGGGTGGAAGGTTGTATACAGTGAAATACATTATCAGTATCCACGAAAATGGCCTATTATCAGTCCCATATTGAAGTATTTCTGGAAATACAGCGATTTTGAAGGTTTTTGGGGGGCATTCCTGGAAAAAGACACTACATTTTCTGATTGTTATCAGGATTGGGAAGATTAGAATCTTGCTTGAGTTGGGGGATAATGGATGGCAAATAAGAACATCGCATACAAAACAAATCAGATTTCAGAGTATTTTAGCGTTAACAGGCGGAAATGGGATGATTTCTATCCCTCAGAGAAGTGGATATTTGAGCGAATAGCAGGATCTGAACGCGCTATGGGTCACGTGCTCGATGTGGGGTGTGCGGCAGGGGGGCTCGCTTTGGCCCTGACCGAGCGCTTTTCGGTGGCCCAGTACAGTGGGGTAGACATCAATGCTCGGGCCATCGACGTGGCCAAGACAAGAAAGGTGACGTGTTCCGACGGCCCGTGCCAGTTTATGTGCTGTGATATTTTGGAGATGAACACCCTCCCAGTGGAAGGCTTTGACAACGTTTTTTCGCTGAGCTGCGCCGACTGGAACGTTCTGACAGAAGATATTATCAACCACTGCTGGAAGTATGTCCGCAAGGGCGGTAATTTTGTGCTAACGCTCAGGCTTACGTCAGAGCCCTCGCTTCGCGACCTTTCTGAAAGTTTCCAATATATTTATTATGGCGATCTTTTGCCGGAGAACACATCGGAGATTGAAAGAGCGCCTTACGTGGTGCTTAATGTGAGAGATGCCCTTTCTCTGCTAACCAATTTGCAACCAAGGCCTGTTTGCATTACTGTCTATGGCTACTGGGGAACCCCATCTTCTACTGCGAGGACAAGATATGATCGTCTCGTTTTTACAGCTTTGGCAGTAAAGAAAAGCCAAGCCGGAGCGGAATCCCATGAGATAGCGGGCGAATTTCACTTGCCAGTAGATGTGTTGTTGTGACTCTTTTCCTTAAGGGCTCAAGCCCAAAGTTGAGTTTACTGCACTTGCGCCTGAAAATTGGATGTGGATATAGATGGGGTACGTCGTCTTATCTTAGGAACAGGGGCTTTAGTAGCAGGGAGGAGATTTAATAAATGATTACGCCAAAGGAGTTAATTAAAGGTATTACACGTCTTTCACCAGACAAATCGGAACGCTCAAGTGTGTACCGGTTTGACAGAAATGAGCGGACAACAACATTCAGCCGTGAAGAGTTTAGAGAAATCCTGTCGACTTTGACACCCTATGATTTCGTGGCTTATGGAGAACTTGAACCGTTTTACGAAGAAACAGCAAAATGGCTAAATGTTGAGCGTGAAAACATTCTTCTTAGCAGCGGATCAGATACTGGCATTAAGGCAGTGTTTGAAACTTTTGTTGGAACAGGCGATCAGGTGCTTAATCTCCTTCCAAACTATGCGATGTTTTCTGTTTACTCCAAGATGTTTGGTGCGTCCGAAGTAAAGAGCTATTATGAAAAAAACTTAACACTGAACGTGGCAGAGTTTATAGCACAGATTAATGAAAGAACAAAGATCGTAGTCGTGTCAAATCCAGGACACACTGGAACTGTTGTTGACAAGAGAGATTTATTCAGGATCGGAGAGACTGCGGCAAGACATGGTTCGCTTTTTGTTGTTGACGAGGCGTACCATCACTTTTACCCTGAAACGATGATCGGCTATATTAACCAGCTTCAGAACTTGGTCATAGTACGAACCTTTTCAAAGGCCTTTGGCTTGGCTTCTTTGCGGATAGGGTTACTTATCGGATGTGAGGAGCTGATTGGCTATCTTTATCGAGTGAAACTGGTTCATGAAATTACCGGAGTAGCGGCCAAAATTGGAAAATATATGCTGGGCAATCTGCATATTATGCAGAACTATGTTAATGCCGTGAATCAAGGCAAGGAAGTACTCTATTATAGGCTTCCAAAAATGGGCTTTGGGGTTTTAAGGAGTGCGGCCAATTTTGTGTTTTTCGAATATCCCGAACAGTTCGATGTGTTTTCTTTTATATCTGAATTGAAAAGGCAGAAAATCTATATCAAGGGTCCCTTTACAGAATATCCGTTTGATAGACACCTGAGGATTACTGTGGGGGATTCAGCTCAAATGGAATTCTTATGTGATGCGATTGAAGATATTGTTTCCAATAGGAGGCTAAAGGCATGAACTCGAAAAGCTATAAAGTTGCTGTGATCGGTTGTGGAAGGATTGCAGGGCATCATTGCCGGTCGATTGCTTCAGTAGAAGGCATGGAGATGGCTGCGGTCTGTGACTTGATTGAGGAAAAGTGCAAGGCTTACAGTATGGAGTTCGATGTTCCTTATTTTGTCAATTACCATGAAATGATGAAAACATTGCCGGAGATTGACATTGTTGCAGTTATTACGCCATCCGGCATGCATTTTGAACATGGTATGGAAATAATGGAAAAGTACGCCAAGCATATTATTATGGAAAAGCCTACATTCATGCGTCCCAGCCAGCTTGTCAAAGCCTATAACACGGCAGAAGACTTAGGGATCAATATCTTTCCGGTTTTCCAGAATCGTTATAATAAGGCAGTCCAGCGGGTCAAGAAGGCTATACGAGATGGGGAAATAGGCGATATCCGGATCATGGGCGTAAGGGTCCGTTGGTGTCGGCCGCAGCGTTATTATGATTTGGCCCCATGGCGGGGCACTTTTTCTCATGATGGTGGAGTGCTCACCAACCAAGGCATCCATCATGTCGATTTGTTGCGGTATTTAGGTGGTGAAGTGAAGAGAGTAAACGCAACGATGCGCACCTTGGGAGCCGATATCGAAGTAGAGGATACCGTCGTTGCGACCTTTGCCTACGATGGCGATGCCGTGGGAACTCTGGAGGTCACGACTGCCGCCCGCCCGGATGATTTTGAGGCTTCACTGTCAATCGTCGGTTCAAGTGGTCTGGCGCAGATTGGTGGTATAGCGGTCAACCAGTTGCAGATTTTTACTCCGGATCCTGCTTTGTGTGAAAGATGTAGTGAAGATTTTTCAGGATCAGTTTATGGCTTTGGTCATGAAGCAATGTATCGTGATATTCTTGCTTTTTTTCGAAAGGGCATTCTTTATCCGGTGAGTCGTGAGGATTGTCTTGGTACCATTAGATTGCTGCATGCGTTTTACAGGTCTGATGAGGCAGGTGGTTGGGTCCCTGTGGCAAGCGATCAGGAGTCGACGCGCCTGGGCCGGCCCGACGATGCACTGGCGAATCTTTACCGAACACCATTATTGACAGGAGAGAAGGCGTGAACGAGAAACTGAAGGTTGGCATTGCCGGTTACGGGGTAGTTGGCAAACGGCGACATGAGGCCATTGATCAGCATCCGAGACTCAAGACGGTTGCGGTATGTGACCGCGTTTTTCCGGGCGAGGGGGTTTTTGAGAGTGGTGAGCGTTATTATACTAACTATAAAAGGCTGCTGGCTGAAAAACTGGACCTCCTTTTTGTCTGTTTGACTAATGATATTGCAGCTGAGGTGACAATAGCGGGATTGGAAAAGGGCCTGCATGTATTTTGCGAGAAACCGCCCGGCCGCGACCTGCAGGACATTTCCCGAGTGATCGCTTGTGAGCGACAACACGCTGGCCTGAAGCTCAAATATGGCTTTAATCACCGTTATCATGATTCGGTCCGGGATGCATTGCAAATAGTTAAAAGCCAGGAATTGGGCCCGGTTATCAATTTGCGGGGGGTTTATGGGAAATCAAAAATTATCAGTTTTGACTCGGATTGGCGCACCAAGCGTGCCTTGGCCGGAGGCGGTATCCTGCTTGATCAGGGTATTCACATGGTTGACCTAATGCGGTTGCTTGCCGGTGAATTTACCGAGGTGCATAGCTACGTAACGAACGACTTCTGGAAACACGACGTTGAGGATAATGCCTATGCCTTGATGCGCACAGCTGATGGTGTGGTTGCCATGCTGCATTCTTCCGCTACCCAGTGGCGCCATCGCTTTCAGCTGGATATCACCCTGAGGCGCGGCCAGATCATTTTGTCCGGAATCCTGTCCGGCTCCAAGAGCTATGGAGCTGAAACCATCTTGGTCGCTTATGCTGATGAGGATGATGGGGGTGACCCGCGCGAGGTGACCACCCGCTACAATCATGACAACTCCTGGCGTGATGAGATCGATGAGTTTGCCGATGCCATATTGAATGATAAGCCCGTTGTCGACGGCTCTTCTTGGGAAGCTTTGCAGACCATGCGTTTGGTTTATCGCATTTATTGTGCTGATCCTGACTGGCGTGCAAAATATGATCTAAATGATAGTGTGGACGAAGAGCCGCTTTAAAACAAAGCTACACGCCGGTCATGTGAACGGGGGAAGGATTATATAAAGGAGTAGAATGTACGTCTCAACATCTTTAGCGTTACTCAAAGAGGCCGACACGCGACTTGTGTGCGTTGACGTGGGCAGCGCGGGCGGTTTTCATCCCCGCATAGAGGCCATTCGATCGCGGGCGGACATCATTGGCTTTGACGCAAACCCAGAGGAGTGCGCCCGACTTAATGCGGCGGCAAGAGCGGGAGAACGTCACATAAATGCCGTGGTGGGTCGGGAAAACGAAAAAGTTTGCCTGGAATTGCATAAAAAACGCAAGACATCTTCATGCTACGTTACTGACATGAACCGCGTGCGCCACTTTCATGATGCCGAAAGATTTACCAAGGAAGGCACCATATCATCAACAACCCTCAGCCTGGACAGTATTTGCCGATCTGAGGGGTTAGACCACATTGATTACCTTAAGGTGGATGTGGAAGGGCTCGAACTGTCTGTCCTCCAAGGCTACACTGGCCCATTGTTACTTGCTGAGGCAGAGGTCAATTTCCACCCGTTCCGCAAAGATATCCCTCTGTTCGATGAGATTATGGCTGAAATGCGTAAGCGCAATTTTTTTCTGGTCGACTTGCGCCGGACCTATTGGAGTCCCATCAAAATGCGGGAAATCAGGAACTATGCAAATAAAGGGTTCATCATGTTTGGTGACGCTTTGTTCGCTCTTGATCCTTTTGTGGAGGCCAACTATGCCTTTTTGGAAACCGCTGCTGCCAGGGCGTCGTATTTGGCGCTACTTTGTTTGTACGGATATACTGCAGAGGCACTCATGGTCGTGGACGTGCTTACGGATGCTGGTTTGATGCCAGCCGATGAGGCAGAAAAGTCAAGCGGAATCATTAGGAAAAAAGGTACCAGCCGTAAATTGAAGGCACGTCTTGGTCGCCCGCTGTTATTTGCTGAAAAATATGTGCAGTTGCCGATTTCGATCAGCTCGGGTCTATTTATGACCGATTATTGTCAGGCAGACGGTGACTTGGGAAATGAGTATTGAAAAGCAAATGACGGTGAGAGAGCAATCGCGTAATGAATGAATTGGGGCTAACGTATTTGCGAAGTCGCTTAAAAGTGATTTTGGTTGTTCATAAAACAAGGATAGGATTTAGATTATGAAAACAATTGGTGTTGTTCCGGCCCGCATGGCCGCAAGCCGCTTCCCTGGCAAACCATTGCATCAGATCTGCGGCATACCCATGGTTGAGCATGTCTTCCGCCGGGCTTCATTATTTCCGCATTGGGATGGTCTATATTTGGCAACATGCGACCGGGAAATAGCCGAACTGGGGGAGGCGCGTAACTGGCCCACTTTGATGACTTCCGACCGCCACACCCGGGCTCTTGACCGGGTAGCCGAAGCTGCGGGCAAATGTGGGCACATGCTGGACGATAACGATGTAGTGGTATGTGTGCAGGGAGACGAACCGATGCTGCACCCGGATATGATCGCCGCCTCCATTCGCCCTCTGGAGCAAGATCCAACGGTGACTTGTACCGTACTGGCCATGGCAATTGTTGACGAAGAACAGTTCCGCAACCGGGACATTGTGAAGATCATTCACGACATGAAGGGCGATGTTCTCTATACATCGCGAATGCCCGTGCCATATTGCAAGCAGTTCACGCCTGAACTTGGAGCCCGCCGCATTTATGGTATCTTTGCATTCCGGTGGTACTTTCTCAAAATTTTTACCAGTATGCCTGAATCTCCTTTGGAGCTGGCTGAGGCATGTGACAGCAATCGCATTCCGGACAATGGTTATCGTCAACGAGTTGCCCCGTATCCATTCCGTCCGTCGTTTTCCGTAGATACCCCAGCAGACATGGCACGGGTTGAAGCACACATGCACAGTGATCCTTTGTGGGGACACTACTAAACGACACTCGCGCGGGGTTGCGCGCCCTTACATGTCTAAAATGATGGCCAATTGCACCCTTCCTGAAGGCATTCCCTCCGAAGGCCGTGATAAAACCACGGTCTTTATCATACTTGGGTCACCTTGGTAATACTGCATCCTATCCGGCGGCACGGGTTGTCTTTGTGGGGCACCGGGTACCGTATTGTATCTAAGTTCATCTATCGTCCAGAAAGGAGTCCTATGAACCACCTGGAAAGAATATTTAAGCAGTCTGAAGGCAAAGTCGATTATTTTAAGGCCTATGCCCTTTACCTGAACGATCTCTTAACGCACCTTGATGTAGATGCCATCCGGGGCGTGATAGACTGTTTCCTTGACGCCAGAAGAAACAAGAAAACGATCTTTTTTGCAGGCAATGGTGGGAGCGCGGCAACAGCATCCCATTTTTCGCAGGATCTAGGTGAGGCCGGAAGAAAATGTGACAAAGCGGGTTTCAAAACGCTTAGCCTGACCGATAATATTTCCTTGATCACCGCCATTGGCAATGACTATGGCTATGGAGAAATATTTACCATCCAGATGGCAGAATTATTTTGCGAAGGGGATGTGCTTGTTGCCATATCGGCAAGTGGGAACAGCCCCAATATTGTAAATGCCGTAGAACTTGCGAAAAAAATGGGGGGGAAAACAGTAGGGCTGGTAGGTTTTGATGGTGGACAACTGAAAAATCTGTGTGATCATGTAGTTCACGTAAAAAGTCAAAATGGGGAATATGGGCCAGTCGAAGATATTCACATGATTTTAGTTCACATGATCACGTCCTATCTAATTTTCCATTTTTTAAATGAGAAGGAAAACCTATGAGTAGAAAGGGGTGCTGAAACCTGCCGCTTTGACGGAATAGTCTTGGCGATTCTTTTCTGATGAATCCGGGGAGAGTGGTCTGTATCCTGGCGGATTGCATATGGAGGCTAACTTATTAATATGAAAAGACATGATAATAAAATACTGATCGGTCCATCATCGTTTGCGGCAGTGGACAAAATGCCCCTCAATAGCCTGCTCGCTACTGGTTTTGAGGTTGTCAATAATCCCTTTGGACGTAAACTGACCAAGAAGGAATTAATTGATCTTCTACCGGGGGTGACCGGCCTGATAGCAGGGCTGGAACCTCTGGACCGAGAGGTCATGGAATTGTCCGATCTGAAGGTTATTTCACGCTGCGGCTCCGGGGTATCAAATGTTGACCAGGAAGCGGCCAGGAATCTGGGAATCACCGTATGTAGTACCCCTGATGGCCCGACAAACTCGGTGGCAGAACTGACAGTTGGCGTCTTACTCAGTTTGCTTCGATCAGTGCCTGCAATGGACAAGGCGCTTCACAACAATGTTTGGGACAAGAGAATTGGGGTTGAACTTTGCGGCAAGACGGTGTTGCTCATCGGATTCGGGAAAATCGGGCAACGAGTATCTGAACTTATGAAGCCTTTTCAGGTAACCATTGTGGCATCAGATCCTTTTCTCAGCGGAAAGGTTGGAGATGTCAATATCTTGCCCCTCGAACAGGCCCTTCGTCTTGCAGACATTGTTTCTATTCACGCCAGCGGAGTGAATGAAATACTAGGAGAGAGGGAATTTTCCATAATGAAGAACGGGGTGTTCATACTAAACGCCGCTCGTGGCGGTCTCATAGACGAAGATTGTCTGGTTTCCGGTCTTGAAAGTGGAAAAATCACGGCCGCCTGGCTGGACAGTTACAGCCAGGAACCGTATTCGGGTCCATTGACACGGTTTTCGCAGGTCATCCTGACGCCTCATATAGGTTCATACACTCAAGAGTGCCGGCTGAGGATGGAAACTGAGGCTGTTGAAAATCTCCTGTCCGCTCTGGCTGGAAAGGTCAAATAGCTATGCAAGATGGCCAAAATTCAGCAAGTGACCTCCAAGAATTGTTGCAGATAGCCGTCGGTGCTGTTCGGCACGCCGGAAATTTTCTTAAGGAATCCAGTCATTCGGATGTAATTGTCGCGGAAGACCTGGATAGAGATGTGAAGCTGATTGTTGACAGAGGCTCCGAGAACATCATCATCCGTGAGCTGGATAAAAAATCCAGCCTCTCAATTCTCTCCGAAGAACGGGGGAGTGTCAGTCAGCAGAATTCCATACCGGGATTGCAGTGGATTGTCGACCCCTTGGACGGAAGTCTTAATTATCTGCACGGCATCCCTCTTTGTTGCGTTTCGGTTGGCTTGTGGTGTGATGCCGAACCGTTGCTCGGCGTAATTTATGACTTCAACCGGGAAGAACTCTTTACCGGGATCGTAGGCATTGGTGCCTGGCTAAATAATGATCCGATAAACGTCAGTCGGACACATAAATTGCAACAGTCAGTGCTTTGCACCGGCTTTCCCGTGGCAACAGATTTCTCGACTAATGCTCTTCTCCAGTTTGTCGGTCAGATACGCCAATACAAAAAGATCAGGCTATTGGGGTCGGCCGCTCTATCGCTGGCTTATGTGGCGGCCGGGCGGGCGGATGCCTATTTCGAGCGAGATATCAAGGTCTGGGATATTGCCGCAGGTCTGGCCATAGTAAGGGCCGGCGGCGGAAAATTCATTCAAACTACCCGGTCATCGGCACATGCTGTAACAACTTATGCGAGCAACTTCTCACTTCCGGAACCTGATTTTGTTTTGTGAGTACGCGCCCGGTTATGCCTTGTGGAGCTGTTGATAAAAAGCTCCCATATTTCCTCTGCGGAATGTACCCATACTGAATTTCAGGTTGCCTACTTCAATGGACATGAAACTATTTTTGGTTTTTGACAGCCATTTCAACATACAACCGCTTGTTAATGTTTGCAATGTGCTCAATCTCAGCGAGATAGTGCTTTTTCCGCTAACAAGTGACCCTGCAGTACTGAACAGGACAATTGCTGAACTTCAATCTCAAAGATGTCCTTCCGTTAAACAGATAAATAGTGCTCAAGCCATAGCCGACCAAGTAAAATATCTGCAAAAGGCAATATGTAAGTGGTCTGCTGACATAGGTAAATGGAAAGTCAATTCTAAAGCCCTTAGAGATTGGCTATTATTGTCTGGCTATAATGTTAGCACGTGGTGGTTGAGTCTGCTCTCAGAAAAAAATACCCTAAAGACTAATGCTTTTTTTCGAATAGCTCAGATCTGTGCCGTGCGGAGTTTTCTTAGCAAGGGGGAATATGGGTTTTGTGTTATTGCGGTTTCCGACAGAAATTTTCGGAAGGCCCTAAAACTTGTTGCAGATGAACTCAAGATCCAAAAAAAGGTATTGTCTACCGGTTTTCTTGTTCGCCCGGAAGGCACGAAGACCAAGATTAAAGCTATTTTGCAAAGTTTCGGGTTGTTCGGTAATTTCTTGCAAGGCTTTTTTACCTGGTTACATTTTATTCAACGTGGATGTAAAGTGCGAAAGCACCTTTCAAAGCGTTCCGAACGGTTACCTGAATCCGATTCCCTCCTCTTTGTGAGTTATTTTCCTGCTGTGGACAAGGAAGCCGCCCACAATGGGGTATTCCGAAACAAATATGCCTTATCCCTTCAGGAAAAATTAAAAGAAAAGCATGTTCCTGTAGTTTGGCTTCTCATGCCTGTCCCGTTCGATGGGTATGATTTTAGCGACGCCATAAGGCTGGCAAACGATTTTGCCAATAATGGGGAAAATCTTTTTATTCTTGAGGGATTTCTATCACTGCGAGGCGCCATAAAAGGCCTTTTTTTGTGGTTTAGACAGATAGGCCTAAGTTGGTATCTTTTTCATCATGTGAACAAAACGTGTCTGGTTGCCGCACCTGTTGGGAGCGAGGGTATGCCTATCGTTAAATCTCTCTGGGAACAGTCTTTTTGCGGTTCTATCGGAATAGGGAGTATCCTCTACTGTATCATTTTCAAGCAAGTGTTCAAAGAAATCAAACACATAACCAACTGTCTCTATTACTGTGAAATGCATGCGTGGGAAAAGGCCCTAAACGGCGCCAAAAACCATACAAATCCTGAGATAAGGACCATCGGCTTTCAGCATGCTTCTGTTTCCAGAAATGATTTGAGTTACTTTTACGACAAGGCTGATACAGTTCAGACGGGTAGACCCTCGGACCTGCCGTTGCCGGACGTGCTTGCCTGCAATGGGGAGTACTTATATTCTCTTCTTTCGGAATCGGGCTATCCAGGGCTCACACAGGTAGAATCTGTGCGATATTTGTATATGGATAAGATGTTGTCTTCACAGGTCACACCGCGTACGGGACGACCCGTTTTATTGATAGCCGGTGCTTATGACAGGAATGAAACAAGGGCCTTAGTTGCCCTGGTCTACGCAGCTTTTCCAAAGGCAGACCAGTTTGACATCTGGTTTAAGGGACATCCATCCATGCCTGTTGAAGAAATATTTGAAGAACTTGCCATTGATGTGTCGAAAACCGGTTATGCAATTTGCCGAGACAATATCTCCGAATACTTTGGACAGGCATGGGCTATGCTGGTTTCAACAAGCACCGTATCCATAGAGGCCCTGGCATTTGGATGCGAAGTTATCATTCCTGTTTTTCCCGATACTATGCTGATCAACGCATTGGCTGATTGTGAAAAGTATTATCACAAAGTTACGTGCGCTGAAGATCTCAGGGAAACAATGCGGAAAATCATGGAAGGACATTCGTTATGCGGTATTGATGAATACAGACAGTTTGTCAAAAGCTACTGGAATATCAATCCGTCACTTCCTTTGTGGTCTAAACTGTTGGAGGGCGATAGTCAGCAATGAGTAAAGATCAGGTCAATACAGTGAATTACAGCTATCAAATAAAAAAGATAATCTTAGAGCAATCAAAGCGTGCAAATGTGGGACACATCGGGTCAGCATTGTCCATTGCCGATATTATTGAGGCAATCTATTTACGCACCATGCGCATCGAAAACTATGAAGACCCCGAACGTGACCGTTTTATCCTATCAAAGGGGCACGCCGCGCTGGCTTTCTATGCTGCGTTGTATCTGAAGGGTTTCATCAAAGAGGAAGATTTAAGTCGATATTGCACTGATGGCACCCAATTAGGCGTACATCCGGAACACACCCTGCGGGGTATCGATTTCAGTACCGGTTCACTGGGACATGGCCTATCGATTGGGGCGGGTGCGGCTCTATCTGCCAGGATGCAGGGTTCCGAACGGCGAGTATTTGTTTTAATGAGTGATGCCGAATGCAATGAGGGCTCTGTTTGGGAAGCGGTGATGTTCAGTGCCCACCACCATTTGGCTAACTTGATTGTCGTGATTGACCTGAACGGTCAGCAGGCATTTGGCTATACTCATAGTGTCTTGAATCTCTCTCCTATGGCACCGCGCTGGCAGGCTTTCGATTGGGATGTGCACGAGGTAGATGGACACAACGTGAACGAAATAGTTGAGGTATTACAAGCCTTTGATACAAGTAAGGGGCAACCACATGTGCTCATTGCGAACACCATTTTCGGCAAGGGGGTCTCCTTT
The DNA here is from genome assembly GCA_022013615.1 of Desulfobacterales bacterium. Next base: position 25,853 of record JAKLQB010000309.1, read on the forward strand.
ATGCAGAATCAAATCAAGTGGCACTACTGGCCAATGTCGGACGCAGAATACCAGCAAGCGCTTTCTGAAATTGAATATGTAAAATGAGATGTGCATTCATAAAAACATTAGTAAATCTCGCCTCCACTGATCCGCGTATCCTCTTGCTGGTGGGCGATTTAGGCTATACAGTTGTTGAACCTTTTGCCGAGCATTTCCCCAAGAGGTTTTTTAATATGGGTGTCGCTGAACAGAACATGGTCGGCGTTGCCACAGGCATGGCAGAGGCAGGGTACATCCCTTTCCTCTACTCCATCGTGCCATTTGCTACGTTGCGCCCCTATGAATTTATTCGCAACGGGCCGGTGAACCACAGCCTGCCTGTACGTATCGTGGGAGTGGGCGGCGGGTTTGAATATGGTACAGCGGGTTCAACTCATTACGGACTGGAAGATGTGGGCGTATTTCGCCTACTGCCTGGCATGACTGTCATTGTACCCGCAGATTATGAGCAAGCTAGCACAGCACTCAGGCATACATGGGATTATCCAGGCCCCATTTATTACCGGTTGGGCAAGGATGACACAAACAGGGTACCTGATTTACACGGGCGATTTGACATAGGTAAGGTTCAACAGATTCGCCATGGATCAGACATCATTATTTTTTCCATGGGAAGCATTTCTCGCGACGTTTTATCGGCGGTAGATCAACTATCTGAGAAGAACATCTCTTGCGCCATGGCAGTGCTCTCTTGTATATCACCGGCACCGATGGAAGAACTCAAAAAAATCATTTCGCAATATCCGGTTGCTGTGAGTGTTGAAGCTCATTACGTTCCAGGCGGGATAGGATCACTCATAAGTGAGGTAGTCGCTGAGAACGGACTACGTTGCCAGGTTCACTGCCTCGGTGTGAAAAGGGCAGCGAACGGGATGACGGGCAGTGAAAAGTATATGAATCATGTTCATGGCATATCGACATCAGCCATTGCGAAGACGGTGCAAGAAATTCTAAAGGTTAAACAAGCTGTATGACAGATTCGATTAGTGTTAACACTAGGTGTCTTTTCTGTGAGAATTGCACAGACCAGGTGCTCTTTCCTGAGAAGTTGCAAGATGGTAGTTTTACCGGTTTTAGCTTCAGTGCGAGGCGGGAGCGCCGGCGGGAACATTACCGCATTGTCCGATGTGAACAGTGCGGCCTCGTACGTTCTGACCCCATCATCGATCCTAATACTATCGACAATCTATACTCAGAGAGCGCCTGCCTTAGTCAACATGAAATTCCCTATGCAGCTAAAACCTACGCCGAACTTACCGCTAAACTTTTAAAAAAATACGGTACAGAGCGCATGCGAAGCGTTCTGGAACTGGGTTGTGGTACTGGATTTTTTTTGCAGGAGGCTTTGCGCATGGGCTTTGAAGAAGTCTTTGGCTTTGAACCAAGCCGAGATTGCTGTGAAAAGGCACCTGCCGCCGTGCATAGCCGCATCGTTAATAGTGTCTATGATTCGGCTAGAATTGACGGGAAAACCTTCGACCTGGTTTGCAGTTTTCATGTGTTTGACCACCTGCCTAACCCGCGCCAGACAATTGCTTCGCTATCAAAGCACCTATCGGTAAACGGCATGCTCCTGCTCGTAGTGCATGACGTGGAAAGCTTGAGCGCCAAAATCCTCGGTGATTACAGCCCCATTTTTGATGTTGAGCACATCTACCTATTTTCAAAGAATACAATTAAGATACTGCTGCAAAGCGAAGGCTTCGAAACGCTGGAGATAGGTAGCTTGGTCAATACCTACTCGTTGGAGTACTGGATGCGCATGGCACCCCTCATCAGCGCATGGCGGAAGGTGCTTCCCCAGAGCTTGGCGCAGATCCCGGTAAGACTGAAGGCGGGCAATTTATATATTTTAGGCAAAAAAAGCAAAAGGAACGAGGGCCGTTATGCTGACCGATAAATTCATTTCCGTGGTGGTTGCATGTTATCGCGATGAGGGTAGTGTGGATGAACTGCTACGGCGTCTCACACTCACTATGGAGAAAATCACCCCAAACTGGGAAGTAATCTACGTGAACGATTGCAGTCCAGACAATGCTGAAAGTATTTTGATAGAACAGGCAGCCTTGAACCCAAGACTCACAGTTATTTCACATGCACGCAACTTTGGAGCTCAGGTGGCATTCACTACAGGTATGGATCAGGCTGTCGGCGATGCAATCATTATCATGGATGGAGATCTTCAAGATCCGCCAGAAATGATCGAAAAGTTTGTTGATATATGGCTGAAAGGATACGAGGTGGTCTATGGCATCCGTGCTAAACGACATGAGGGTCTGGTGCGGAATATCGGATATAAAGTTTTTTACCGTATCTTGCAGAAAATTGCATACATCACCATCCCCTTGGATGCGGGTGAGTTTTCTCTCATGGATAGAGTAGTGGTGGATGTCATATTGGCTTGCCCTGAGCGCGACCGTCTCATTCGTGGTTTGCGTGCGTATGCAGGTTTCAATCAGACCGGGGTAGAGTTCGAGCGCCCGTCGCGATTTGCCGGTGAATCTACCCAGAGCCTATTGGATTACGTGATGTGGGTGTATAAATCTTTTACTTCGTTTTCCCTGGCACCCCTGCGCATTATTTCGGTGATCTCTTTGTTGATGTCGGGCATAAGTCTGCTTGCGTTGGTTACTTATATCGGCGTATACTTTTTTTACCCAAAGGCGCCATCCGGTTTCATGACACTGCTGGTTCTGGGTCTGGGGGTTGGCAGCGTTGTCATGCTTTCGCTGGGTGTGATGAGCGAATATATCGCACGCCTGTTTCTGGAAATTAAAGCACGCCCGCAGCCGGTTATTCGCACGTTGGTCAATGATCACCGTCCGGTGCCTCGTCCCTGGCTGGGCAGAAAAGTCGCCATTCTTGAACAGGTGAAGAAAGTCCGAGATGAGTAAGGCGAAACAAGAATCCTTCCGCCCACCCCCGAATTTGCCTCCCGGCAAAGGATGGAAGGGGAAAATCATCTGTGCAATACGTCAGACAGCCGATTTGATGGTAGCCTCGGTGGTCCTTTATCTGAAGCCATGGCTGGTGGAGCGGAAAGGCATTATCCTTGAAATTGGCTGCGGCGCGCAGCCTTACCGCCATTTTCTGCCTCCATCCTGTTCTTATCAAGGGCTTGACTGGGAAAGTTCGGAAGAGCACTTTGGTTACTCTGCCCCCGACACAACCTATTACACAGGTGGGCAGTTCCCTTTTATGGATGCGTCTTTCGATAATCTGTACCACACAGAAGTGTTGGAGCACATCTATGACTATAAGGTGTTTCTCCGCGAATGTCGCCGTGTGCTCAAGCCAGGTGGAAATATGTTCTTCGCCATCCCGTTTCAAGCCCGGTATCACTATATCCCCCACGATTACTGGCGCTTTACCCCGGCCGCGCTGGAAAAACTGCTGATAGAAGCAGGCTTCCAGCACATCACGATCCTGCCGCGCGGTACTGATATTACCGTGATGGGATATAAGATCGGAAGCGTAATTTACCGCTGGTTGCACGGCAATGCGGTTGGTAAAATCTTAGGGTTGCTCACCTTGCCATGTCTGGTGTTGGCACTGTTGATAGGGCATATATCAATGCGTCGTAGTCTGGGGTCTGAGGATGATTGCCTTGGTTATGTGGTAATAACCCAAGCATAGAGATGGCGTAACATGAATTGAAGGAAATGAATATGGAATTGAGTAAAAAAATTGAACGGGTGGCTTTTATCTATCCGGTGATGTCCTTTGTGCCTCCGATAGGGCTTATGCTCCTTGCCTCTCTGATGGAACAGCTGGGCAAACAAGTGATTGTGGAGCCGATGTTTTACCGACGCTACCAGGAAGGGGACATGCCTGCTCCAAAAACGCTTAAAAAACTGCGCGACTTCAAACCGGATATGATTGGCGTGGGGTTCCTATCAGCCGATTGGACTGCGGGAAAAGCCAGTCTGAAGATACTACGTTCCATGTTCGGACATAGCCTCATCGTGGCCGGGGGCAGACATGCATCTAACTTTCCACAGGAGGTGCTGAGTTGGGGTACTGATTTTGTCGTCATCGGTGAAGGCGAAACTGCCATGAAAGAGCTGTTGGAAGCACTGGAGCGTAATCATGCCGTTCTGGCTGAAATTCCCGGGCTGGCATTTCGCAATCCTCAGGGCGTTTTCTCATTTAAGCCACGCCCGGTGGAGACTGCTCCGCTGGATGTCACTCCCGCCTATCATTTGGTGCCGTACCAGAACTTTATCAACACCCGCCTGGCAATCGTTGGACGCTACCTAAAGTCTGGATGGTTGGAGACGAGCCGTGGGTGCTTTAGCAAGTGCATTTACTGCCGCGACGAAAAGTTTGGCAGCCACTTACGCTGGCGTCACTTGGATGTCGTGATGGAAGATATACGTGTGCAACTGCGTAACTATGACCTTGATACATTTTACATCATCGATGATATGTTTGCCGTCAAGGAAAAGCGTGTCATTGAATTCTGCAAGAGGTTTGAGGATATACAAAACGAGTTTCAAAAAAAACTCTATTTTACCGCCACAGCGCGCACGGATACCCTTACCCCGCTTATGGTAGAAGCCATGACAAAGGCTGGCTGTACGCAATTGAGTATTGGAGTGGAATCGGGCAGCCAGCGCATCCATGAAATCCTCAAAACAGGTAAGAAAGTAGACACCATCCGGCCTGCGTTTAGCATGCTCAGAGGTACGGGCATTGATACGTTTATCAACATCATCATCGCGATACCCGGAGAAGAGGAGGAGGATATCCAGAAATCGGTTGACTTGCTCAAACAAATCAAACCCACAACTGTAAGCGTATCTTTTCTCACCCCATATCCAGGTACGCCATTGTATGGCTTGGCTTTGGAAAAGGGCTGGATTACCGAACATAACAGCATGACTTTTCGCCACAGTGATAACTTTTCGCAGTTGCAACAAAGCGTTCCGCAAAACGTGTTCGATGAACGTAAAGAAAGATTATATCAGACGAGTTTTCGAAATACAGTTTTCAATATACTCTACCGTAAAGAGTTCTTTGAACTGATCGCCGACATGATTCTCGTGTTTGTGAAACGTCCGCATCTCATTTTGCATCTCTTTAAAAGTATCATGAATATGAAAGTGGACGACTTTAAAGAAATGTACCGAGAATTGCTTGCCGAAGAACATCTTCTAAGGGACTGCGTCTAATCTAATAAATATATGGAAGGAGTATAGAAGCTTTGAGCATATATCCGCGCGTTACACTTTATGACCACTCCTATGAAACCTTTGCAATTCAATACCTTGCTTCTACGTTGAGGATGCATGGGTTTCCCGTACAAATCTATTATGACTGCTCGATGAACAAAGATTATCTCGGGCAGGATTTCTTTTTGACGAACTTTTTCTCATACACTCCATCTTACATTGCGGAAAAGATTTTGGCCTCTAAACCCGATGTGGTTGGGTTCAGCATTATCACTACCTTTTTGCGTCTACTCAACCCGATTATCCGTGAGCTCAAGCAGAGAAAGCCTGACATCGTCATCATTGCCGGAGGGCCTCATTGTTCCCTGGCACCCGCCCAAGTACTGGAAAATCGAGATATCGACTTTGTCTTCGTGGGCGACGCTGACATTTCGCTCCCCGAATTCCTGAATGAATGCAAAACGCGAAGTGTGGATGAAATCAAAGCATTCTCCGTTACGCGGATGCGCGGAATTTGGAATGTCCATCAAGGGCTTGTTATTGAACGCGGAATGGGACCATTCATGGCAGACTTGGACCGCGTCCCATTTCCTGAAAAAGACCCTTATTACCAGAAAAACCCATCACTGAAAATCATGTACACAGCCACGTGTAGTCGTGGCTGCATATTCTCTTGCACTTATTGCAACAGTAATACCCTACGTAAAAAATATTTATCATGCGGCCATAATTACTTTCGCATACGCTCGGTGAAAAACGTTATGGAAGAACTGCACATGGCGAGGGAAAAATACAATCCCAGCCAAATCATGTTTTTAGATAATCTGTTTGCGCCTGGGAAAAAGTGGTTGCGGGAGTTCTCTGAAGCCTACAAGCGCGAAATCGGGTTACCTTTTTTCTGTGAAACAAACCCCAATGTGCACACAAAGGAAACGATGAAACTTCTCGCTGAAGCAAACTGTACCTTGCTGCAATTCGGCTTTCAGAGTGCTAACGAAGAAGTGCGCCGTACTGTTCTGCACAGACGGGAAACAAATGCACGCATACTTGAACTTGTTTCTGAAGCAAGGAGGCTGGGCATGTTCGTGAGTATTGACCATATTGCAAACCTGCCCGGTGAGGTTCAGGAACATCTTGACGAGGCCATTGCTCTTTATCATGAATTACGTCCCAACTGGGTGAACCTTGGCTTCTTGCAGTACTACCCTGAAGCGGAGATTATTGATATTGCCATTGCGCGCAAAGCAATTTTTGAAGAGAATTTACATGAGATTTACAGTGGTGATTTCCAAAGTTCCTTCCGCTTACTTTCCAAGTCCCATCTTGGTGATTATTACCGGACCATGCCCATGCGCCTATTTCTCGCTTTCAAAATAGGTGTAAATCCCAAGGCTTTGGTCTATAAAATGTTCAATAATAAGATCATTGCCAGAATCCTTTCACCATTAGCCTCATCGTTTATCTATGCCTCTAGGATTCTTCTTGCTTATACGGATAAACGGGATTTCCTCGTCCGACACCATGTCATCAGAAATAGCTATGTTATGATTAACGTGTTCAAAGAAAAATTTTTTAGACATGGCTGATACCCCTGACATTACACATAACCTGATTAAGATGTATGGCCGTAACGACTGGATCATGCAAGTTAATTTTTCCTTCTTTCTTGCACTCAGTGGATTGAGTACTTTGCCGCGAAGTGCACGCATCTTGGATTGTGGTTGCGCAATGGGGCATCTCATTAATCTTTTTCAAGCCAAAGGTTTTACAAAAATTTGGGGATTGGATGCCTCTGCGGAGATGGTTGATGCCGCGTTACATTTTACCCATTCGCCTATTGTCTTGTGTGATGTTTTAGATGCCGATCAACATTTTCAGGCTGGCAGTTTTAATGTTGTGATTATATCGGACTTGCTGCATCATTTAACCAGCCAGCAGGAATGGGTGCGTTTACTGCGCATATGCCATAAACTGCTAGACGAAGACGGTTTGCTCGTCATCCGTGAACCGTGGCCCACGACACCTTTAAAAATACTGTATTGGATGTCGCACTATAAGTTTTTTTACCGTTTTGCCTCTCTCAGAGCTCGCCTTCAATCTTTTATTGAGGAAGATGATTTGTTGCAGCACTTTTTCTGTAATTGGGTAACGGCATATAAGCAAATCCTATTAGAAAACGACTTCACCATCCCAAAAGACATGAGTTGGCTTGTTCACCGTATTACGGTGTGCAAGAGAAGGAAAAGTATCGCATGAGGCCCGCTTATCACGCGCTTGCAGGGATTGGCTTAGGGATACCACTGCTCGTGATATCGGGTTCGTGGCAAGTGGCTGGATGTTTTTCAATTGCCACCACGTTGATGGATGTAGACCATGTGTTAGATTATGCGTTTTGGGGTAAGCATCCACGGAGCTTGAAAAAATTCTTAAAGAAAGATGCTACGCTTAATTCGCCTCGCATGGTTTTCATTTTTCATGGTTATGAATGGGTGATCGTAATGTTTGCGTTGGCTGCAAGGTTTGATCATCCGCTTATTGTTGCAGTAGCAGCAGGCATCACACTCCATTTACTGATGGATGAAGTAGGTAATCGTCTTCCGAATAGACTGACGATATTGCATCCGTTATTCTACTTCTTTTCGTTCCGTCTTAAACATAGATTTCGTGCCTCCTCAATTTATCAAGTGAGGGATAGAAACCAATCAAGTGAGGGATAGAAACCAGTCAAGTGAGGGATAGAAACCAGTCATGACGAAATTACGTATTTTTTCAAGTATTGGAGCGGCATCATTGAAGGCAAAGTTAACACACCAGAGAATACCTATTTTTCTCAGTCTCTTTATTACTAACCGCTGTAATTTGCATTGTAAATATTGTTTTATCACGGATCCTAATATTTCTATTGAGATAAGGCGGGCAGAATATACCAAAGAAGAAGTATTTCAGATTATCGATGAATTTTACGATATGGGAACGAGAATGATATTCCTGCTGGGTGGTGAACCCTTAGTGCACAAAGATATTGGTGAAATAATCAATTACATCGTTAGTAAAGGCATATATCTGACAATTTGTACGAATGGTGTTCTCATCAAAGAAAAACTGGAAGCAATCAAGCGGGTCCATGTGTTGGCTGTCAGTCTGGATGGGGTTGGTGACGCAAACGATGCACTACGTGGCCAAGGTACATCCCAAAGAGTAATCGAGGGCATAGAATCTGCTTTAAAAGCGGGTATCCCTTGCCGCATTCACGCTGTCTTAACGCGAAATAATCTTCAGGATATGCGCTCTCTTGCTAAGCTGACAGCCAGATTGGGAGTCGTATTAACAATTTCCCCCCCCAATTTTCTAGGCGAAACAGCTATTTCTGAGCTCAAAATTACTTCTGAGGAGTATAAAGCATTCTGGCGGGAATACCTGGATATGTTTCAAGAAGGCTTGCCGATAGGTAATAACGCAGAAGCCATACGACAATGTTTGTCTTGGCCTACTGATTACCAAACTTTTATACGAAAGGGAGAAAAATACAAAGGTTATAAACCAACTTTTTGTTTAAATGGTTATACATATGTTGCTTTAGGAGCGGAAGGCACGATGTATAATTGCATCAATTTGGGAGTATATCACGGTCCAAATATCAAGAAAATAGGAATACGCAAGGCGTGGTCAACACTTTTAGAGTGGCGTCCCGATTGTGTATCTTGCTCCAGTATCAATTGTATAGAGACCGCAAAAATGCTTAGTATGCGATCAGAAGCGATTCTTTCAGGTTTGCGTTTTCATGCATTTAGGCGTGAAAACAAAATTTTTAAATGACAGTAACAAGGAATGACGTAATATGTATCGTTGTAAGGGTGATATATGAAAAAGGTTATAGAAGGCATAAATAGAAGACATATTTTTTTGATTGTGTTGGTTTATTCCTTAGCTTATGGCCTTATGTTATTAAACGATGGTATTTTTCTTGATGATTGGGTCTTGTATCACATTGATAAAACAATCGTTATGTCAACGATGTCAGAAATGGGCCTGCCTTGGTTAGGATACTATAACATTTTAATGCTTTCGTTGGACAATATGATCCTGGATTATATGATAGTTTCGAAAATTTTAGTATTTTTTTGTTATTTATTTGCTGCGATATTTTTATACGGAACTCTGAAAACTATCGAGAAAATTACCCCGAATGAAAGATTCTTTATTACTATTTTTTTTGCAATATTTCCAGTAAATTCCGCGAGGATTGGTTTATTCACATCGCATTATGCGGTATCCTATTTTATTTTCTTTTTAGGATTTTTTCTATTATCAAGATATTTCATAAAAAGAAATATCGTTGTCAGGCTATTTGCTCTAATAATGTTTTTCTTATCTTTTTTCTCATTACAATCGTTACTTGTGTTTTATGGAATTGTGATTTTATTTATTGCCTATGCGGAATACGCTAACATCAAGACCGCAAAAGGCCTTATATTCGTACCTTTGAAATATTTCGATTTCATAATTCTTCCATTAGTTTTCTGGTTGTTAAGAAATATCGCTTTCATGGCTAAAGGAGGAGAGGCCGGATATAACTCGATCAGCTTGCAAAATTTAATGATGAGGCACTATAATTTTGCCGACTGTTTTTACTATGGTTTTATAGATCCATTAAAGGAAGCGTTTCAATATTTAAATAACCATTTTTTATTGACCATTATAGTTATCTTTTTGGCAGGTACGTTAGTTTACAAAGCATATTTTTCCAAGCGGAACGATGAAGGCATTAGAGATTTATTATTCTTGGCTTTTTGTGTCCTTGGTTTCCTAACATGTGCGTATGCGGAGGTTTCTGTTGCTACATTGCTTGCAGGTATATTTGTATGTAAAGCATTTCTTTCGAGTCACCGTGATGAGGGTATTAACGATTTATTTTTTTTGATGTTTGGTGTTTTTGCCTTCTTCGCAGGTGTATATGCGTATATGGCGGTTGGAAAAGGAATCGGAACAACCGATTTTAATACCCGCAATCAGATGTTGGTTCCACTAGGGTCAAGTTTCATTTTGTTCTATTTTGTAAAGATAATTTTCAATACCAAGGCTCGATCCATTGTTTGTTCATTACTAATAGTGTTGTTTGTTTACACGAATTTTATGTGTTTCCTGGAATTTCAAAGAGATTGGTTTAAGCAATTGTCACTTATTGAAAATTTCAAAGATAGCGATGTGGTAAAGCATAATACAACATTTTTGTTGGACGATAAAACAAAAGATATTAATGCCAGAAAAAGGGAACATAGATTTTATGAAATAAATGGTCTCATGAAAGTTGCATTTGGTGATGAGAAAAGATTGGGGATACCAAAGGATAAATTTTCCGTTTCCGGTATAAAATATTTTGAAAACTTTGTGGGAAACCGCGACTACAGGTACTTCAATATGAATGAATATACTAAATTAAAACAACCAGAATACACGATTATCATTAATCATGGCACCTTTCGTTGGAGTGTCTGGGGAAATAGAGAGTTAAAACTATTGTTAAAAAGATTATTTTTCCCTGAGCGTTTCAAGAAAGATTTAAGGACAATATTAACTATTCAAACGGTAAAAAATTGAATGCAGAAAAGAAGAAATTATATTTATATCTACACATTAACGCTCCATATTAGCATGGCGCGTTTGAATTTTCTAACAATAAATTGTCGTATAAAGGACAAAAATCTTGATCAGTTGTGAAAAGGTTTCGACTACTGACTTCAAACCAATCAGTCTGACTGCTTTGAATGTTCAGGATTTTTATAACAGGAATGCTGCTCGCGTCGATAATAGCCACCATCGCAATAGCGGCTATTACAGCGAACTGGAGAAGATTCTTCGTTCCATTGTGCTTCCCGGCCAAAAGGTGCTCGACCTTGGCTGTGGGAACGGAGATCTTCTGGCCGCGCTCGATGTATCAGAAGGCGTGGGAATTGATCTCTCCGATGAGATGATCAAGATTGCCTGCAGGAAGCATAATCAACCCGGAATATCCTTCCTCGTGGGAGACGTTGCGGATCGTCAAGTTTATTCTTACCTGCAAAGACAATTTGATGTGATCATCCTGCGCAATGTAATAACTGAGATTCATGATGTACAGGCTGTCTTCGAAGCCCTCCACGAGGTATGTCATGCACGGACACGCGTTATTGTTTTCAGTTATAGTCGCGTCTGGCAAATCCCGCTTCAGATTGCCGAGCAGCTGGGGATTAAGGTCCAGAACCCTGTCAATAACTGGCTTAGTTCTGACATGGTTGGAGAGATGCTGCACTTGGCAGATTTTGAGATCGTTCGCTCTATCAACCACCAGATTTTTCCGTTGAATATGGGACGTCTTACAAGCTGGATTAACCGATATGTCGGGAACCTCCCTATTATCAACCAGTTTGCCCTGATGTTCGGGATCATTGCCAGACCTCTTCGGCACCGTCACTTTCCTTCCGATGACCCGGCGATTTCCGTAGTGATCCCCTGCAGGAACGAGTCAGGCCACATCGAATCATTGGCAAACCGTCTGCCTGATCTGGGTCCTGAAATGGAAGTGATCTGGGTGGAGGGAAATTCGACGGATGATACCACGGAGATAATCAAGGAGGTCATCGCGCGACATCCTGAAAAGAAGTGGCGCTTTCTTCAGCAGCCCGGCAAGGGGAAGGGCGATGCCGTCCGTTATGCCTTTGCCCATGCCCGGGGAGATATTCTCATGATACTGGATGCCGATATCACTGTCCCTCCTGAGGATCTACCGAAATTTGTCAATCTGCTTACAAACGGCAAGGCTGAATTCGTCAACGGCTGCCGCCTCGTCTATCCGATGGATGAAAAATCCATGCGGTTTCTCAATCTGCTGGGGAATCGTTTTTTTGCCGCCCTTTTTTCCTTTCTCCTCGGACAGAAGGTCCGGGATACCCTTTGCGGCACTAAAGTGCTCTGGCATGACGATTACCGGCGGATCAGTGAAAACCGCTCCTATTTTGGCGACTTCGACCCCTTTGGCGATTTCGACCTTCTTTTCGGCGCCTCGCGGCTCAACCTCAAGATTGTGGATCTGCCCATTCGCTATGGCGAGCGCACTTATGGTACGACGAATATTTCACGATTCAGTGACGGCATCCTTCTGCTGAGGATGTGCGCGTATGCCGCAAAAAAGTTAAAATTTATTTAACATGGGCATTAAGGACTTAAAATATGTGGATACTCATTGAGAGTCTAATGGGGCGTTTCGCCGGTCATCTGCAATGGCAGGGAAAATATCTTTATTCGGTCATATCTCTTGAACTGCAAAAACCAGATGATTGCCAGGGGTATTGAATATGAGTGTCGCTATCCCAATGCCCGATTGGGTCGAGAAGCACAGAACCATTTTCACCCGGAAAGAATCTCTGCGCTTTTATTATCGGGAGGTCTTTGCTTCTCTCCTGAGACAGCATCTGCTTTCGGGCCCGACTCTGGAGATTGGAAGCGGCCCGGGGTTTCTTTCCCAGTTGGTCGAGGGTTTGATTACATCGGATTACGAATATTTGCCCGGTATCAATGTCGTCTGTGACGCCCATGAGCTCCCTTTCTCGGATCAGAGTTTTTCCAATGTCTTCTTCGTGGATGCATTGCATCATTTGAAATCTCCTTTGGCATGCTTCCGTGAAATTTCAAGGGTGCTGCGATCCGGTGGCAGGTTGGTCATGATCGAACCTTACACGACCCCTTTGTCAAGGGTCTTTTACAAGTACATTCATCATGAATCTTGTTACTCTCCGGAGGACGTCTGGAACAATGCCTTTCCAGCCGATAAAGAACCCATGATGGGCAACGCGGAAATCCCCCGGGCTTTGCTGGTGAAGAACAACGGCCCTGTAACAGGCAATACGCCTGCCAGTGGTTTGAGACTTTGCAAGCTGATGCCCTTTGCGGGTCTCAGCTATCTTTTGACCGGCGGGTTTCAGTCCTGGCAGTTTCCACTGATTCTAATTCGATCATTGTATTTTATGGAAGAAAAGACGCGTCGCCTATGGATTTCATTGGCAGCCACACGCTGTCTTGCCGTTCTTGAGCGCCAGAATGAACAGTCATTAATTAGCGAGGGAACAGGACATCTTGACGGATAGAGATACCTTACGGGGAAAGCATGAGATCGTTCACGGCTCCTTTCTGTCTCAGGGCGATACTGAAAGAATCTGGGGTTGGGGGACACCGGCCGGTAGCGTGCGGGCTCGGCGCAGGGCTGACTTAATCATCGGAGCAGCGGGTCTGAATCGAAATGCCCTTGTTCTGGAAGTGGGCTGTGGGACGGGAGTTTTTACAGAATATTTTGCCGATACGGGAGCCCAACTGATAGCTGTAGACATTTCGCCGGAACTACTGCAGAAAGCCAGAAAGCGCAACCTTCCGGCTGAACGGGTCCTCTTTAAGGAAAGCCGGTTCGAGGATTGCGACATCGATGGCCCTTTCGATGCCGTGATCGGTTCCTCCGTCCTGCACCATCTGGATATTGAAGCAGCTCTCGTAAAGATGTTAAATTTGTTGAAACCAGGAGGTTTTCTGTGCTTCGCCGAGCCCAACGCCATCAACCCTCAGGTTTTTCTGATGTTCAGATTCCGTTCATATTTTCCCGAAGTATCGCCCGATGAAAACCCATTTCTAAGATGGCAATTAAAGGATAAACTGATCAGGGCGGGTTTTGATGTTCCAGAAATTATCCCTTTCGACTGGCTGCACCCCGCTATCCCTCCTCCCCTCATCGGCGTTGTCGATAAGATGGGACAAATGATGGAAAAGATCCCTTTCCTGCGGGAATTTGCAGGTTCATTGCTAATCAGTGCGCGTCGGCCGTCATAATGCGCCAATTTTAAAAAAGTGCGGATTTATGGCCAAGATTAAGGACTATCTGAAGAATATCGACAAAATTCAAACTACAAAACATATTAAAAAATACTCAATAAGATAGATTAATCATGTCATCATGAAGAGGTGCGTGTTATGTTGAATCAGTTGTCTTATCTTCAATGCCCGGAATGTAAGACCGGCAATCTTGTCTTTCTCATAGATAAATATGAATGCGGACGCTGTAGGTCAGTATATTCTTTCTTAGGACCAAATTCTGTAAATTTACTTCGCAACAACAAGTTAACGAAGACAAAAAAATCGATTCAAGAATTCTGGGGTGATACACGCCAACAATGGTATTCATCTTTTGATGATGATCTTGATCAAGAAAAACTTTTGAAGAATCTAAATTATCTTGAAGATATGTTTCGACAAAGGCGACATTTAGCTACTACTGAACTTAAGTTAGATGAACTTAAAAATCAGCGAGTATTGGAAATTGGTTGTGGAGGAGGAGGGCACTCTGCTCTTTTTAGAAATTATGGTGCGAACGTTACTGCTGTTGATATAACGCCAGAACGCGTGACTTCAACGGCGAAGAAGCTTATGATATTGGACGAGCGTGGAGAAACAGGTAGTGGTGTCGCATTTCTTGCCGATGCGGAAGAGCTTCCGTTCGAAGCCAATTATTTTGATATAGTTTATTCAAATGGAGTGTTGCATCATTCTGAAAACACAGAAAAATGCATTGATGAAATATTTAGGGTATTGAGGCCCGGCGGCAAAGCTATTGTGATGCTGTATAACAAAAATTCTGTTTATTATTGGACCAGTATATTTTTGAAAGGCATTCTAAGTGGCGATATTTTCAAATATCCCAATGCAGAATGGATAGGCCGGATTACTGAAGGTATACCAAAATACGGTGTTACAAAAAATCCGATCACAAGATTTTATTCTAAAAAGGGAATAGCCTTTTTAGTAAATTTAACATTATCTCCTTACGTAAAAATTCGTTTAGATTTTCAGATCTACCTAAATTGTCCTTTGTTTGTAATTTATTGTTGAAAATTTGTGGGCATAAAGAACACCCCGGTGGAATCATTGTGTATGGCAAGCCAATTTTGTGTGAAAGCAACTTAGAACTTGCTTTAGGGTCATCAATTGGGTTTGGCTGGAACATTTCGGCTCAAAAGGATTAGCTTGGTTTTTATAAAAGTTGTGATACCCGTAAGCGATATGGCTTTGATAAAAACGCGGAAAACAAAATGGTAAAATTTATAAAATTGAATCAAGTGCGGTTTGTCCGTTATGTATCGACGAATCTCCTTTACTTTAATATTCTGTCGTTTTCAATTCTTTCGGGTGTTTTTTTGCTTATAAATTGGTATTACAGCGGCAAACGATTGATAGGTCCGGGTAAAGCCTCTTTCATCGGCATAGTCATCTGCTGGTTACTTTATTATCTGTCAACACGAAAAATTCACGGAGCAGAAGGAGTAAAGGCTTCATGGAGGCGCTGTTCAGTATATATCGAAAGACACGTGTATGTCTTTCTGATCGGATTCATCTTGATTCATTTACTTTGGTCGGGCTTCGTTATATTTATGAATCCCTATGAATGGGGGTTTAATCACGGTGATGCCGTATTTTATACGCAGACACTCCGGAATATGGTTGAGGGGCTGCGTCCGGAAAGTTCCTATTTTGCATTAGGCGCAGCCTATAATCCGCTCCTCGATGATCCCCGTTATTGCGGCGCCAATGGTTATGTATCCATCTTTACCCTTCACCAATGTTGGCTTCCCCTACTTATTCTGTCGCCTCTGTATGCCCTGTATCCCTTCCCGCCCATGCATATTTATGCGTCACTGATTGTTGTGGCTGTCCTGGGTGTTTCCGGCATGTTCCTGGCGATCCGGGCCATGGGGGGATCGAAGATTCTCGCCCTTCTGGGTGCCTGCGGATATGTGCTCCTGCCCCACGTGGAAAGCCTTCTTTTCTTCAAAGGGTATTACGACGTTTTGGGCTTTGCCGTCCTGCCCTGGGTGTTTGCCGCATTGTTTGCGCGTAAATGGTGGCTGCTTTATGTGTCGGCCCTCTGCTTGGCCGCCATATCCTATCCTTTTACATATACAGCGATGATGATCGGCCTGGTTACGGCAATATTTTTTAAGGCTGTTGCGCCGGGAAGCATTGTTTTTCTGATTGGTTTTCTGATGATGAAATGGGATGGCGCCCTGTATGTCTCGATCCTGCAATCGTATAAAGACGTAAATGCCATGCCTTCATTTTTGAAATATTACGTCCTGGATCGCACCGTCGGCTCACTGATCCAGCCGGCGCGCATCTATCTTGTTTATATGGGTTCAATTCTGCAGGCAGGCGCCTTTCTTCCCCTGTTTCAGCTGCGGCGCGATTCCAAATGGAACATGCCGGTGATTGGCTTGCTGGTTTTGACAGCTCTGTGCTTTTTCCCCATGCTTTTCCGCAGCGCCGCCTGGGAGGTGCCCCGCAATTGCATGTTAATAGTCCCCTTATATGTCAGCGTGTTCATGGCTTATACGGGTATGGGGCGCCAGAGTGAAAATCCGGAAATAGCCGCTAAAAGCAGTTCCGGCAAAAAAATTGCCGCCATGTGTTTGTCCTGCTGCCTGATAGCCATGATTTTATTCGGAAATGGCTATTCGGCGCCTTCGCCCTTGGCGTCGCATTATCCGTTTGGATCGAACGCCAAATTAAGTTCGACAAAGTTTACGGCGGAGAGAAAAAATGCATTGGATAAGTTGGCCCGGTACGTTCCGCAAAATGCCACATTGGCTTTTATCGCCGAGGGGGATGTCGATGCGCTGCTGGCCAACCGGCAGCATGCCTGGTATATGGGCCGCGCACCTGAGGGAGTCCAATACTATGTGTTTTTTGGAATTCCCGATGCGCTGTCCATGCAAAAAACGCGGGATGATTTTATCAAGAAAATGCAGCAGGATGCTAAGTTCCTGCTTCTGTACAGAGATGATTCCGTTCCTCTGCTGATTTACGAAAACAGGCAGGCCCGGCCAATTCCCAGGCAGGAAAACCTTCTCGGCTGGAGTGTCATATTAAAGGCTTTTGGCCACAGATAGATATCTCCTGTATGCCGGGTGGCCGGCAATATTCGGAGTTATTTTCACGGTTTTATTTTCCCGTGAGTAAATCCTTCTTAAAGAGCTAAATCCATGTGTGGAATTTTCGGATATACAAGCGCAGCTGATATGCCGGCGCTCCTGCAGAATATGGGGCAATGCCTATTGCACAGGGGACCGGATTATGCCGGCTATTATGTGAATAATGACGATCAAATCAATTTAGGCATGCGCCGCCTCAGCATTATTGACCTTGCAGGCGGGCACCAGCCTATTGCCAATGAGCGGGAGACAATTTGGATTGTCTGTAATGGTGAAATATATAATTATGTAGAGTTACGAGATGAATTGATTAAAAAAGGCCATCGCTTCATGACGCACAGCGATACAGAGGTATTGATCCATTTGTATGAGGAGGCCGGCCTGGACTTTCTGCAAGATGTGAATGGAATGTTCGGCCTGGCTCTTTATGATTCCTCGGCAAAACGACTTATTCTGGCCCGTGACCGCCTGGGAATCAAGCCGGTTTATTACGCCTGGAACGGCAAACAGCTAGCCTTCGCCTCGGAAATCAAGCCGATCTTGTTATGTCCGTGGGTGGCGCGTGATCCCGATTGGGAGGCCATCAGCACATACCTGCATATGCTTTATGTTCCTGCTCCAAGGTCTCCCTTCAAAATGATCAAGAAGCTGGAAGCAGGCACCATTGCCATTCTCGAAAACGGCTCCATGACGTTCCAAAAGTATTGGGATATGATGCCTTTCTTGTGTAATCCTGCTCATGAATCAATGTCTTTTGAAGATGCCTCCGAGCATCTCCATTTTCTTCTTAAGGATGCCTGCCGGATACAGCTTCGCAGTGATGTTCCTGTGGGGGCTTTCCTTAGTGGGGGAGTTGATTCAAGCGCTGTTGTTGCTTTAACCAATTCCAGTGCTTCTATGGGCATGGATACATTTACAATATATTGGGAAAATGCAGCAGAAAAAATGGATGAGAGAAAATTTGCCACTGATGTAGCTGCAAAGTATGGTTGTAATCATCATGAGGTGAAGATATCTTTTGATGACTTCGATCGTCTGCTGCCGCTACTTGCATGGCATATCGAGGAGCCCAACGCAGATGGCGCTTTCGTGCCGACTTATGTTATTTCCAAGTTTGCAAGTGAGAAATGTAAGGTCATTCTGACGGGCGCTGGCGGTGATGAATTGTTTGCCGGATATGAATGGTATTCCTCTCCGTTCTCTATAAAGCAACTTATGATCTCCATTTTATGTCGTAAACAATCAAGGGCCTATTATAAAAGGGCATTCAATTTCCCCTGGCGTTTAGTTTTCCCAATGTATGAATCCAATGCCGCAGGCAATTTTGCTGACAGCTATTCCAATATGTTTGTTACTCCGGATAAGCTCAATGCTGAGATGGCTTTTGACTTGAAGGTGTGGTTACAGGACGACATTCTTTTACTCACAGATAAAATGAGTATGGCGGCATCTATTGAAGCGCGCGTACCTTTGTTGGACCACCGGATTGTAGAATTTGTGCTGAGACTTCCTTCGTCATATAAAATTTATGCAGAGGATCAGAAGATTATTTTTAAAAAGGCTGTCGGTCAATACTTACCCGGTGAGATATTGGCCAGACGAAAAGATGGATTCGGGGCGCCAATCAATTCCTGGATGCAGGGTCCACTCAAGGCTGTCTCTCTGAATTTGCTTGCGCGAGGCGAGCTAATAAAACAAGGGATAATTGACAAACAATCGCTTATCCGGTTGAATTATCTTTTGCGTGTAAAAAAAGAATGGTCTTGGGCTTTGTGGATACTGCTAAACTTGGAACTCTGGTTTCGATTTGTCCATGAAGGCTGCGGCCCGCCAGATGATGTACGCTTGAGTGAGCTTTGATCTACCATTATGTTGAGATTTGGTGAGACGAAATATTACATAAAATTCTGTTTGAAGAACCCTCATACGTGGGCTGGATTATTACTGTACGTCTTAGGTCGGTTCAACCTAAAAGTTCGCGAAAAACTCCACGCTATTATGGGTTCGGACGGTCGGCTTTTTCACTATCCTGATAAAATCCGAGGTGAAGTCAAAAAGATTTCTATTCTTTCTTGTCCAAATAAAGATTGGCTGGAACACATTCCTTCCACCGGTTGGTTGACGGGGGGTGGCCCGAAGATAGAATTTTGGCCAATTCCGTTAGCCACATATTCTCTTAACTTCAAGGACCTGGATTGGTTCAGAAATGAAATGGACAAAGAGGACGCATTTGCGCTACATCGCTTTGTCTGGCTATTGCGTTGGTTGTCGCTTCGTCCTGCCAGGGAGCACCTGGAAGCAAGCGATGCCATTATACTGGATTGGATCCGTCGCGTTAGGCCGCATACAAATCCCAATGCTTGGGAGACATATTCAGCTTCTGAAAGAGTAGTAAACTGGCTGTTGTACCTATGCGCAACGAAGGAACATAGGATACGTGAGGCGAAAGCCACACAGAATATCGGTGCTTCCTTGCTGGAACATCTGAACCATATTTCGCGACACCTTGAATACTACGGCAGGTCCTGTCACAACCATATTTTGAACAACGCTCGGGCCTTATACATTGGCGGACAAATCTTGCGTCTTCCGCAGTTCGTTGCGTTGGCCAGGCAGCTTTTTCGGCGCCATCTCCCAGAGTTGGTGAATGAAGAAGGTGTTCTTCTGGAAAGCTCTTCTCATTACCAACTATTGTTGACGCGTACCATGGCCGAGGTATTGTGGGTCGCTCGTGTCAGCGGAGATGCGAGTTTCGCAAATCATCTGGACGATACTGTTTGCTCCATGGTTTCGTGCTGTTGCTACATCGGTAGTTGCTGCGGGGACGATATCCCCAACGATTTCCCCCGGGTCGGTGATATATCTCCAGACTGTCCTGTTTCGTGGTTCTACCCGGATTACCAGTGCAGTGACAAAACAGAATCCTGGTGGGGACTCTGGAATCCACAGGTGATGCCGCTACAAAAAGGAAAGCCCAGTCCGGGTTGCGTTTCTCCCGGGGGGAGCAAGGGATGGAAATGGATCGAAGACCCCACGCATCATTTCAAAATACTGATCCATGTGCCCCAATATTCTCGCGTTTATCCTGCCGCCCACGGGCACATGGATTTTGGCAGTTTCTTGCTTTATGACAATGAGGGGCCTGTGCTCGTTGACCGGGGTAGAAAGTCATACAATTCGGACAGCATCAGTGAATACGGTGTGTCTGCAATGGCGCACAATACGACTCTGATCAACGGATTGCCCCTTGTACCGGATTGCAGGGGGCTTTTTCTATCGTACAAGAAATGTTTCATAGACGGAATAAAGGTTACTTCCAAAGATATGGGCGCTGAGAGGAAGGTTTCTTGGCAAACTGACGTCCTCGACAGATCTGGCAAATCGTTGAAGTGGACGCGTGATATTTTCCTGAGTTGCGAAGGGATGAATATCGAGGAGATGCTGTCTAATGCCTCGCGAGCGAGTTTGGCAGTTGAATCCTATTTACACTGGGCTCCCGGGTGGGAAATGCACCTTGAGCCCAATGGTTCCAATCCTGAGAGCTGTTTTTTTATCATAAAGGACGGCAGAAGTTATCGCCTGAGAATTGAATGCTCAGGTGCCAAGTGCACAGTAGCCTGGTTCAAAGGTAAGGCGGCCAGTCCGCTTGGGTGGCACTTCACTGATTACGGTACCCAGGTTCCAGCATTGACACTGCAATTGGTGCTTCAGTGCTCAGGGGATTATAAATTGAAGTTCGCTGTGTGTCCGGTATGAAAAGCGTATTATGGGTCACATCCTACTTTCCTCCCATACTTAATGTAGCGACAATCCGTAATGTAAAGTTCCTCAAATATTTGCCTCGCTTTGGCTGGAAAGCTGTAGTTGTTTGTCCGAAAGGAACCCATGAAAACACGCCACCAGGTGAAGAACTGTTGAGTCAGTTAAGTCCATCTATTACAATCTCTGTCATGCCACAGGATCTGTTCCTTTACTTGGAACGTCATAAGAGCACGAAACGTATCCCACGATACGCTGCTTACGTTATGAACAATATACTCCCCCCCGATGGCCACATATTTTGGAGCCTAACGGTCCTCCGGCATATTGGAAGAGAAATTATCAGAAATAAGCCTGATATGATTTATACGACATGCAGCCCATTCAGTCTCAATGTGATAGGTGTCTGGCTAAAATTCAAATATAATATTCCCTGGGTAACAGATTTCCGTGACCTTTGGCTTCTGAACCCTATGTCAAGAAGGATTTTCAAACCCTATCATGATTTCGTATCGAGGAGATTGGAGCCATATTTTCTCAGATACTGTGATGCTCTCATCGTAACTACAGAGAAAAGTAAAGACAGAATGACTGCAGTGTACTCTTTTCTGAAAGAGAAAACCTTCGTTATCCCCAATGGTTTTGATCAGGAAGATATTCCCGCGAACAACGAAGAAGAGCTGTATCCAAATTCGTTTTTCTATAGTGGAACCATAAGCGACAAGACTGATTATACTCCTGCACCAATACTTAAATTGCTATCAAGGCTGGCAAACGACGTTTTTTTCGAGGCACCCTGGCAATTGCACTATGCAGGGAACGATGGCGAAGCCTTTGTTAACCTTGTTAGACAGGAAAGGATCAGTGCAGAATGTAAAGATTACGGATTTCTTGATCCCCAAAGCCTATATAGGCTCATTCACCGCATGGCATATGTTATGCTTTGCATGCCTCGTGATGCTGACACCCTGTCCTGGGTTCCAGCGAGGCTATATGATTATATAGGCAATAATTGTCGATTGATATGCCTTACATCTCGTGAGAGCGAACTTGCACGACTCATAGAACCATATGGAAATGGAATCACGCTTTTCTACGATGAGCCTGAGGATATTCAGATACAGAAACTTCAAGCATTTCTGGCAGCTCATAAGAATGATAGCACGGCATCTAAGAAGTTTATCGAGCGCTTCAGTCGAAAAAATCTTACGATGCAGCTATCCAAAATATTCCAGCATATTATCAATAGTTGATATGGACTCAATAAACACGATTATGAAACGACCACCTATTATTTGCCATTTAGCTTTAAAAAGAGAAACATTGTTCATATTTCTTGTTGCAACGTACATCCTTATTTATGATACTGTACTGATAGAGCCATATAGCTTCTACATTAATTATATGGTAAAACTACTTGTAATTACATCGTTATTTATATTTTTTAGATACCAGAAAATGTCGGGTAGTCAAACGATAGTTGTTGTCTTATATTCGATGCTTCTCATGTATGGTTTGTTAATTGCCACTCTCAATCACAATCAGCAATTTACTCTTTCCTTTCCTCTAACATTAAAATACGGTTTAAGAATTTTAGCTCTTATTGCCATTTTGATGATTCTTAACACAAATAGATATTCTGATAAGATAATTAAATTTCCGATTTGGATTGGTGTCATACTATCAATACAATCCATCTTGTTATTTATTATGATCAGTTCAGGAAACGCACCTGAACCAGATTACATAAATGTTAGAGGGCCAATGAGGAGCTATGGAATTTGGGGCTTTGCTCCATCAATTACCTGGGGTTATAATAATTTATTTATCCCAAGAGTGTCTTCCTTCTTTTCAGAATCGTCCAATTTTGCAAGATTCTTGGAGTATCCCATTATCCTTTCACTTGGATACTATAAAATATACGGGGGAAAACGTTATTTTTTTTCATTAGCTGTTTGTTTGATGTCCTTTGTCCTGACATTTTCATTGACGGGATATTTGGCGCTCTTTCTAGGTTTTTTTGTGTTTTACATGCTCAGGACAAAAAATATACCATCTAAACTTTTTGTTCTCATTCTCTGTACATTATTTATTCTTTCCTTCCACATATATCAAAAAAAGACATATATAAATAATCCTGACCAGAGGACTCTAATCCAGCATATGCTTTTATCAAAATACGCGGATGCTCTAAGGTCACCAGAAGATATCAGGGGGCTTTACGGTGGACGAGTTTATAGCGCAATAGAAGCCACTAAACTGTTTTTCGAGTATCCTTTAGGAATTGGACTACTGAACAACGCAGACATTGATATCCTAAATAAGTATGGCGAAGAAGGCTATACAACTATACATCTTTATGGGGCTTTTTGGTTTTGGTTAGTCAAAACTGGATTCGTAGGGATTTCAATTATTATATTGATCTTTTATATTGTGTTGAGAAAAATGAAAACATTTTGGTCTGATAAAAAAGATATCCGCACATATGTCTCCATAGCTTTTATTTCCATATCAATACATCAATTGATAACCGGTGATTGGATGGATCCAATGTTCCTTTTTGTTATGGCCTTGATACTTGCATATAAAAAAAGAAATTATGAGGGCAAAATCTCTAAAAGTTATAATTACGCACAAACGCCTTTAAAAGCTGTGATAAATGCATAACAGCAAAACAATTGCATGTGTAACTGGTGCTTCCGGGATGGTTGGAAGTAAAATTGTCCAGCGATTAAGATTGCAGGGGTATAAGGTTAGAGCATTAAGCCGTAGTAAACATTTTGATGATGCAAATGTTGAGTTGTTTCGTGGTGGGCTTGAGGATGAAGAAGTTCTCAAATCTTTTTTGAGTAATGCTCACCTTCTTTTTCATTGCGCTGCTGAATTATATGATGAGTCTAAAATGTTGAATGTTAATGTTCTGGGAACTGAGCGACTATTGCGCCTAATTAAGGATTCAAGTATTGAGTATTTGTGTTACTTGAGCAGTGCCGGCGTGGTGGGGCGAACACATGCTAAGTGGGTTAATGAAGAAACTATCTGTAAGCCGCAGAATGCCTATGAGCAAAGCAAGTGGGCGGCTGAACAGCTTGTTGCAGACGGTATTGATGGATGCAGAATTGTAATTCTGCGGCCAACGAATGTAGTTGATGAAAAGCGCCCGGGCGCCCTTGCTTTGCCAATACATGGCTCATTTTTGAATCGATTGAAAGTATTTATAAAAGGAGGGGAATGTGCGCACATTGTGCATGCAGAAGATGTTGCTGAAGCTGCATTGCACTTCATTTATCACCCTTTTGACAGTCCCCAATGTTATTTTGTTTCCTGTGACTATGAACCACTGAACACGTTTGCAGAGTTATGGGCTCTCTATAGAGCTGTTGAAAATAATTATCCTGTTGACAATCTACGGCCGGTGCTGCATCTGCCGTTGATTGTCCCGCATACACTACGGAAACTATGGCGTGGTAGAGGTAATCGTGGCGATGTCCGCTATTCTTCTGAAAAGCTTATCTCGGAAGGATTTAAGTTTCCTTTTGGTGTCAAAGGAACAGTGAAACAAATAATTAAATCAGCCGATTTCAGGCAGCAATGAAAGTACTAAATGTTAATATGTCCCTCGACCCGGTCACAGGTGGGGGGACGGCGGAGAGGACCTTTCAAATAAGTAAATTTCTGGCCAAAGTTGGCATCGAATGCACCGTCCTGACCACCGATTTAGGCTTAACTCCAGAACGCATAAAGGCCATGGAAAGGGTAAGGATAATCGCGTTACTTTGCCTGTTTAGGCGTTTTTATGTTCCTAAATTCTCATACAAGCAGATTAAGAATATTGTAGAAGGTGTTGATGTTGTCCATCTTATGGGCCATTGGACTTTCATGAATGCGTTGGTTTATCTTGCTGCCCATAGCCTCAATAAACCATATGTGGTATGTCCAGCAGGGGCGCTTCCCATCTTCGGAAGGTCCTGGTTCATAAAGAAGATGTACAATATATTGATTGGTAATAAAATAATCCTTAATGCCTGGGGGCATGTGGCAATTCCTCATGATGAAATAAAACACTTTCAGGCATATGGGGTTGCTCCTGAAAATGTAACCGTCATTCCGAACGGTATAAATGCAGAAGATTTTAAGTCAGCGGATGTCGATGAATTCAGGAGAAAACATCATCTCGCTGACTATCCCATCATTCTATTTGTAGGCCGCCTGAACCCTATAAAAGGGCCTGATCTTCTTCTGGAAGCATTCTCTCTCGCGAAGAGGAAGTTGCCTCACTACCATTTGGTTTTCGCAGGTCCGGACGGGGGAATGCTCGCTGAACTGAAAAATCTGGCGGATAACTTTGATCTTGGTGAACGGATTCATTTTATTGGATATGTCGGGGGAGATCAAAAATCCCAAGCATACCACGCGGCGGACATTCTTATTATACCCTCCAGGCAGGAGGCTATGTCAATTGTGGTCCTTGAGGCTGGAATAACAGGCACACCAGTGCTCCTCACTGACAAATGTGGCTTTGATCTGATTGGCGAAATTAACGGAGGCATGGTTGTGGAAGCGTCCGCTGAAGCGCTCAGTGAAGGGATTATAACGCTTTTGAAAGATACCAAAAAATTACAAAATATGGGTAAAAATTTAAAAAGATATGTTCAGGAGAATTACACTTGGGAAATTATCATAAAAAGGTACATTAGCATGTACGAAACAATACTTATGGATACCGAGAAGTGAGAGTTTTGATTGTCACTCAATACTTCTGGCCGGAGAATTTCCGCATCAACGACCTGGCCTTGGGCCTCCTTGAAAGGGGCCATCAGGTCACGGTTCTTACAGGAATACCCAACTATCCCGATGGGCGATTCTTTCCAGATTACGGTTTCTTTAAAAATGTACGTTACGATTACCATGGTGTGAAGGTGATACGTGTGCCCCTCGTTCCGCGTGGCAAGGGAGGAAGGCTTCGTTTGCCGCTAAATTATCTTTCTTTTGCCCTGTGTGCTAGCATCTTAGCCCCCTTCCTTTGCCGAGGGAATTTTGACCTGATTTTTGTTTATGAACCGTCGCCCATTACGGTTGGGTTGCCGGCCCTGGTATTAAAAAAACTGAAATCCGTCCCAGTTTTGTTCTGGGTGCAGGATCTATGGCCGGAGAGTCTATCTGCAACCGATGCTGTAAAATCACAATGGATATTAGATAGAGTGAAAACGCTTGTCCGTTTTATTTACAGCAGATGCGATCGTATCCTTGTGCAATCGAGGGCATTCAGTAAGCCAATAATGTCACTGGGAATAGAAGCCGAAAGGCTGACCTACTTTCCCAATAGCGCTGAATCACTGTATAAACCTGTTAGCCTTGAGGCAGATGCTATCGAGCGCGAAAAAATGCCTGAAGGTTTCAAGGTTATGTTTGCCGGCAACATCGGTGCAGCACAGGATTTTTCCACCATCCTGAAAGCTTCAGAATTTCTCAAAGAATATCCTGATATCCATTTCATAATTTTGGGGGATGGCCGTATGCATTCATGGGTAGCGTCTCAGATTCGCGCACGAGGCTTAACTGACAGCTTTCACCTGCTGGGAAGGTATCCTGTCGAAACTATGCCACGCTATTTTTCCCTTGCAGACGTCATGCTTGTTACCCTTAGGAAGGAACCTATTTTTGAACTTACGATTCCGGCAAAAATGCAGTCCTATATGGCCTGCGCACGCCCGATAATAGCGGCACTTGATGGAGAAGGGGCAAGAGTTGTTAATGAGGCTGACGCAGGAATTTCCTGTCCGGCTGAAAACCCTGAAGCATTGGCACAGGCTATTATCACAATGTACAAGACTCCTGAAAATAGAAAAAGAGAGATGGGAGCTAATAGCCGGAAATATTTTGAGGCGAATTTTGAACGTAATTTCCTTTTAAATCGACTTGACGGATTGATGAAGGAAATGAAGGTGGGGGCATAGTGTTGCGTATTCTAATACTGGGCGGCAGCGGAATGCTTGGGCATCAGCTCTGGCGGCATTTTTCATCCAGATTCCCGGAGACCTATACTACAATAAGAAGAACATCTTCCGACTATAAAAACCACGGGCTCTTGAGTAGCAATAATGTGATTGAATCGGTTGATGCCAGATGTTTTGAATTTCTCAAAGGAGTTATTACGGGGGTCCACCCGGATATAATTCTTAATTGTATAGGAATAACAAAAAGACGGGAAGAGAAAGACAACACAATTGATAGTATAATGTTGAATTCGCTGCTTCCACATAAAGTGGCTGAGTGGGGTGAATCCCTAGGCGCAAAGATGTTCTTCTTATTGTAGTA
>JAKLQB010000310.1 GCA_022013615.1 Desulfobacterales bacterium
TACTCCATACTTAACTTGCTGGTCACATAACCGTATACTTAGGTCCTCCTCCGCCCTCCGGAGGCACCCATGTGATATTTTCATAGGGGTCTTTTACATCGCATGTCTTGCAATGAACACAGTTAGAAAAATTCAATTTCATAGTACGTTTTCCGGACTCTTCGTCAATCTCCATTTCGTAGACATTTGCAGGACAGAAGCTCACGCAGGGATTCTGATATTCTTCAGTACATTTGGTATAGCAGATGTCAAGGTCCAATATCTTAAGATGGGCAGGCTGTTTTTCCTCATGGGTTGTACCTGAATAATAAACATCCGTTTCCTTGTCAAATGTTTGCTTGCCATCGAATTTAATTACCCCCTTTTGCTCATCTGTGGGGGAATCCGTACCATAGACATCAACAACCTTTTTCAGGTGAACAAAATCAGGTTTGGTGGTAAGTCGGCCCTTCAATATCCTGCCACCCAGAATATACTGGAACCCAGCCTTGATCATGGCAATCCATAGACCTTTCTGGAAGGCCTGATGGAAATTGCGCACCTTGTAAAGTTCCTTCGAGATATAGCTGTCATAGAGGGCTTTCTGGTAGGTCTCAAGACTTGCGTATGAGAAGTCATCTTTTAAAAGGGATTGAAAAATCGTCTCTGCAGCCAGCATGCCTGATTTCATTGCAACGTGAATCCCCTTGATCTTCTGGCTTATGAACAGGCTTGCCGAATCCCCAACAATAAGGCCCCCTTCGAATGTGAGTTCAGGAATAGAGAAATACCCTCCCACAGGGGCTGTCTTGGCCCCGTACTGGGTCATTTTCCCGTCTTTTAGAATGTCGGCTACAAAAGGGTGGAGCTTGAATTTTTGAAACTCACGGTGAGGATCAAGAAGGGGGTCTTCGTAATCGAGGCCTGTCATCAACCCAAGGGAGACCATGTTGTTTTTCATTCCATAAATAAATCCCCCGCCATATGTATTACTCTTTAGCGGGTAGCCCATGGTGTGGATAACATGCCCCGGTTCAAGTCTACCTTCAGGGATCTCCCACACCTCTTTGACACCCACCACATAACCCTGCGGGTTTTTCCCCTCGTCTAACTTGAACTTCTCTATCAAGGTCTTTGCAAGGCTCCCCCTTGTTCCCTCTCCAAAGACACTGACTTTGGCATGCAGATCGATTCCTGGTTCAAAATTGCTCTTTTTGCTTCCATCCGCATCAATTCCTTTATCACCTGTCCTGACACCGATCACCCGGTTACCATCGTAGAGGACCTCTGTACCTGCAAAACCAGGGAATATATCAACGCCACTCTCCTCAACCAGTTTACCCAGCCATTCTGTAAGCTTTGAAAGGGATACGACGTAGTTACCGTGATTATTAAGAGGCGGCGGTGTTATGGGGGACTTAATCCGCCCATTTCTGGTCAGCAGGCACACCTCCTCTTTTTTGATCTCACCTTCCACAGGTGTGCCCTTTTCTAAAAAATCAGGGACAAGCTCTTTAAGGGCAATGGGATCCATGACAGCCCCGGAAATGCTATGAGAGCCCACAAAGGCACTCTTTTCCAGTATGGCAATCATGATTTCATCCAGTTTCTTTCCATCACCTCCCTGCCCTACCCTTTCGTTGTGCCCTTTTATGAGATTCGCAAGATGGAGCGCCCCGCTAAGGCACGCAACACCGCCACCCACAAAAAGCACATCAACCTCCATTATATCTCTTTCTTCCATGGGAACCCTCCGATTGAGATTAGGGGAAATATTTTCTTGTGCTTAAATTCACATGGATTTCTATAGCATATCCCTCAAAAAGACTGCAAGCCGATTTTTTCAGACTAAAAAAAAATACCCCGGCCACATTTTGGTCGTTGCAGCCGGGGCACATTTTCAGTTCAGGTTAACAATTACACACCTGGCATATTCCAGATGTCCTTCTTCGTCATTTCCCACTCGCCAGTATTGGGATCCCAGCGACAATTCGCAAAGCATTTCCCGTTCTCATCATCCATCTTGGGAGTATCGGACCTGAAATAATAGCCAGGCCACCTGGTCTCTTCTCTGAAGAGCATGGTGCGAATATGTGACTCCGCTATCCACATCCTCTGGATATTCTCCCAAAGCCTTGTGAGCTCATGCAGGTCGCGTGCAGCCATCTTGTCTGAGTCTTCTTTCAAGAGGGCCATCAGCTCCATGCCCCTTTCAAGGAGCGCCTTGCTGGTCTTGAAGGCAGACGTCACGCCGCCAGCATATTCGTCCATGAGCTTCTGGAGCCTGAACAGGAACTGCCTGGGCATGATGTAATTAGTGTTGATCTCCGGATCTGTTGTCTCACCTTTGTGCGCCTCAAAAAGATCAAAAGGTGCGTAGATCTCAGCCTTCAGTTTCTCCACCTGGGCTGCATCGACATTAGGTTCCTGGCCCTTTTCCACAATGTACTTAATGGCCGCTTTTCCAGCAATGCGTCCTTCAGCGTGTGAACCTGAAGAGAACTTATGACTGGAGGCCCCTGAGCCATCACCCACGGCAAAAAGGCCGTCAACAGTGGTCATATTTGTATAACCCCATTTGTAGGGTGTGTCTATGTCCTCAGGACCACTAACCCATGCACCTGACGCGCCGGAGTGAGACCCGATGAAGTAAGGCTCACAGGCCGCGATCTCAGAGTGTTTTTCCTCGGGCTTTACATTCAACGATGCCCACAAAATAGCCTGGGAGATGGTCATGTCGAGGAAGTCTTCCCACGCCTCGGTTTCCACTTCCTTCATTTTCCTCTTAAAGGCCTTGGGATCATCCTTATACTCATTGACTATCTTTTGAATGGCCTCGTCGGTCTCCATGTAAAGGGGACCCAGGCCTGCATCCACATCCAGCATACCCAGGTAGTTTCTCAAGTTTGCAGGGATCGGTTTGGCAAGGCCATAAGGCGCCCAGTTATTGAGCTCCTCTTTCCTCACTTCCATGTACTCGCCACCCTCGGCGCTTATGGCGCGGGACTTGAAGAGCAGGAACCATGCACCCACAGGGCCGTAAGCATCCTTAAACCGGATCGGGATAAAACGGACTTCCTGGCAGGTCATCTCGGCACCGGCCTGAAGAGTGAAATAGGCACTTGTGCCGGAGTTAAAGGGAGGATACCATGAGCGGCCAAAGCCCTCACCCACTGAGCGTGGACGGAACACATGCACTGCGCCACCCGCGCCGACAATGACGGCCTTTGCCTTGAACACATAGAATTTTTCCTCACGGGTGCTGAACCCAACAGCGCCCACACATTTATTACCATCCATCAGAGGAGCAACCATAAAAATTCTTTCATAGAGCTCCCCGCCGGCATCGGCAAGAGCATTCTTGGCTGCTTCTGCAATGATTATCTTGTAAGATTCACCATTGATCATGAGCTGCCACCGGCCTTCATGGACGTATTTACCGTCTTCATCTAACCATATCTTGAGGCCCCATTTCTCAAACAGATGCACTGTTGAATCCACATGACGGGCAATATTGTAAACCAGGTCTTCCCTGGAAATACCCATCAAGTCCTGGCGAACATAGCGGACATAGTCCTCAACCGTATTCTCGCCATCCCTTATGCCAACATACTGGTTGATGGCCGAAAGACCCATGGCCACAGCACCACTTCTGTCCGTGGCCGCCTTGTCCACCATCACCACCTTTAAGCCATTCTTCTTGGCCCAGTACGCTGCCTCTGTGGCCGCGCCACATGCTGAAAACCCCCCACCAACGATCAGGAGGTCGGTGTTCACTTCTACTGTTTCATAATTTGCCATATCTATATTACCTCCTTTCTTTCTAATTAGGTGTGGGAACTGCATCAAGTCCCAGGGACGCAGGCTCAGTTGCCAGGGCCTCGCTGTTTAAGTCATCATGAGTGGCATATCCACCCAATGGATCTGCTGACCCTTCCGGAGTAGTCCTTGTGGGGAACTTGAACCGTTTGATGGAACCGTCACGGAACTTCACCGTCCACATGATGTCTTCGGTACCACGCAAAGGTGTTGCGCTGGATCCCATTGGAATAAAGTCAGCATAACCTCTTACATCCATCGCCTGCACCGGGCAGAGCTTGACACAGCACATACATTCCCAGCACATTTGAGGATCGCGGTTGTATGCCTTCATCTCCCCGTAACCGGCCGAACCGTCTACGTCCAGCACCATCAGGTCGTTGGGGCAGATATACATACAGGCTGTCCTGTCCTGTCCCTTACAACCGTCACATTTTTCTGTAATTACA
>JAKLQB010000311.1 GCA_022013615.1 Desulfobacterales bacterium
AACGCCCTGCACACCTACTGAGTTCTGAGCCGTAACCGCTGTTATAGCGCTCATACCGTAACTGCCCAGCACGGTAATAGTTTTCAAGTCCGCCTGGATTCCCGCGCCGCCTCCGGAATCGGAACCGGCTATGGTCAATATCCTCTTCATCAGTTACCTCCGATCTTTTGACAACGTCCGATCGATCGAACGCTGCACTGCAAGCGCAACTTTCTTCGCCTTCATGGAGGCCCTTCTTCCTCACAAAAACTATTTGAGTCAGGCCGCAGAGGTCTCCACGGGGGCAACCTTATCAACCCTCCGAGCCTTGAGAGAAGGACCGAAGAGACGCATAAGGATCACATAAATCACTCCTGTGGCGAGGAGGCTGGGGATTGAGGAACCCCAGGCTGTTCCTCTCTGAAGGAGGTGATAGAGTCCAAATCCTATTCCCCACGCCACAAACGCCCACGGGTTGAATCCGCCGAGGTACCAATAGATGTCTTGTCGATCAAATCTGGCCTCGAAGTACCTCTGTCGTCTGAGGAAAAAATAGTCTGCAAGAACGACCCCGAACAGAGGACAGAACACCGAACCAACAAAGAGCAGGAATCCCTCGTACGCGGTGGCAGGGAACATCAACGCCAGCGCCGTTCCCAAAATACCGCATGCAACGCTCCCACGTTTTCGGCCCATTTCAGGCCATATATTGAGGGCAGAGACGGCCGTCGAATATATGTCAAGGAAGGTAGTCGTGAAGGTAGAAAAGAGGACGATAATAATGGCAGGTACGGCAAGTCCCAGACCCACCATCAATTCCAGCACCATGCTGTCCGGTGTCGGAGATTGTGTGGCAATCGCTGCTGCGAGGCCTATGGTATACATCCAGGAACTAACGATGAAATAGCCTACCCAGGTTCCCCAAAAGGCGGATCCCGTGCCTTTCCCGTATCGTGAGTAATCACACACAAGGGGGAGCCACGAAATGGGCATGGCAATGACCAGATCGAGGCCGATCATGAAGGGCATTCCACCTTTTACGGGAGCCTCCAGGAGACGGCTCAGACCGTACTCATGAAACACCACATAGCTCATGAGGCAACAGAGCGCTATGAGGGCGGTTATGGCTATCCTGTGAAGCCATTTCCAATAGCGATGCCCAAGGAGCGCCCAAAGGGTGGTCGCAAATCCGGCGATGATGACCCAGCCCCGAAATCCAAATATGGGCAAAGGCCACACCCCCTGTGCGGCCTTTGCCCCAATCCAAAGCATTACCCCGGTCCAGCCTACAAGCTGAACGAGGTTGAGTACCGTGGCAAAATATGACCCTCGAATCCCAAAGGATGGTCTAATTGCCACCATCGAGGGGATGCCGGTTCTACTTCCTATGATTCCGCCAAAAGCCAAGGGCGTATTCCCGATGAGGTGTCCAATGAGAATCACCAGGAAGCCTGTCAGAAACCCTAACGGGATCAGGAGGCCTCCAGCCCAGATTTCGGCTAAGGAAACAGCCGCCCCGGACCAGAGGAGAAAGAAATCCACCCCGCTTAAGTTTCGGCTCTCTTGTACAATAGGTTCTATTCCTTCGCTGCCTGTCATGTGTGCTCTCCTTTTTTAACAGAAAAACCGCTTCCCCCAAGGAGAAAGCGGCTCTAAAAGACCACTGGGCACGAATCGAAGGTGAACTACACAATCGCGCCGCTTTCCTCCGCTGGTATTAGCCAGTTCAGGTTCTAAGGGTTGCAGGATTTTGATCCAGCTCTCAGTGAAACCACCCCTAGCGACAATTCATACTTTCCCCCCTCTATTAAAAAATGTCAAGAGATATTCCTAACCCGAATAAACCGGGATTTGGGAATGACGAACCCTGAATCCTTAGGTTTCCTTTAGTGTCTATAGCGAAGTAGCTGGCAACTAAAGCGTACAATTGTTCCAGGGCTTAATTAAGGATGGTCTCTCAACCCAGCTAGTGTGGAGATATCATTTTCTTGCACAATTTTGAGATGTGTTGAAACAATAAGATTGGTTGCTTCCTCAAGATTCTGTCCAACTGCAACATATCCGTGGTTTTTTAATATAATAACGTCTTCATTTTTACTGAAAGTATCACAGGCAATTTTTGCAAGGTCAAGAGTCCCATATGGTTCTTCTTTCGCTGTCTCTTTCACACTTGCGGTCGCGAATCTCGATGTAGCTGGGTCGTGAGCATGAACAATGGCACCAATGTTGGACCTTAATTGGTAGATTAAATAGTGCATAAATGTTTCTGATGAAGGAACATTCAACCCATCATATTCCACTATCCGATCTTCAATGGAACATTTTCGAACGTGGACGATTTCATCTTCCTCCAGGGACCCTAAGTTAGATCCCGATGAGGTGATGACCATGCCGTCCACCCTTTTGAGACTTATGTTCCCGCCGTTCTTTGGGGTCATTCCATATTCTTTGAGTAATTGAGCGCTCTGTTTGAAGAGGGGGAAAATGGCCTTGATCACTAAAGGCATATCAGAGGAAAGCTGAATCGCTCTGAATTTTACACCCACATACCCGTCCATGAGTTCTTTCATTTCTTTTCTCCAAAATATATTGGGCAATACACTTTTTGGATTTTCTTGTGCGAGGTTAGAAAATTGAATTTGAAATGGCGAAGGGAAAAAGCCGGACAGCAAGGCATCATAAATATTCATCTTGGAAAGGCTGCAGGAATTCCTCCGTCCACCGGGAGCGTTGCCCCGGTAGTGGGGGTTTGGTTACTGGCAAAAAAAACAACTGCATTACCCACATGTTCTGCCAGAACACTCGCCTTCAGCAGATTTCTGTTGCGATAATACTCCTTCAACCCTTGGTAGTCTAGCCCCCGGGACTTCATTCTATCCGGTCCTACAAGATCCCAAAGCTTGGAAGATATTTCTTCATCACCAAATACAGCATCCGGATTGATCATATTGACCCGGACCCCCAGTTCAGCCAGTTCCAGAGCCGCAATTTTCGAAATCTGATGGGCTCCAGCCTTGGAAGCACTGTAAGCGCTGAATGCTGCACCCGGATCGAAGACATTTTTTGAACTAATAACCACGATATTCCCCCCAGTTTCCTGTCTTTTGAAAACAGGTATAGAGGCTTTGATGACGGTAAAAGTCCCTTTTAGATTGACGGCAATAACCTGATCAAGCTTATCTGGGTCAAGATCTTCGATCTTCGCCACATGGGCGATGCCCGCGTTGGGCACGAGAATATCGATCCCGCCAAGGCTACTGCTAATTTCATCAAATGCTTTTTCCACGGAGGCATAATCTGTGACGTCAAAAGCGATAATTTCCACTTCGCCTTTAGGGTATCTCTCCGCCAGGATGGACCGGACCTTTTCCAGACGGGGTTCGTCAATATCGGATAGAACTACTGCGGATCCGGCAGCCAGCAGCCGATCCGCAATACCAAACCCTATTGCGCCACCTCCGCCCGTTATTACTGCGACCTGTCCTTCAAGGGGAAGAGGGGAGCGCCTGTCAAGTTTCTTTTGCTGCAGGCTCCAGTACTCTATGTCAAAAATATGGGAGTCAGAAATAGGAACATATTCCCCCACGGCGTTAGCCTGTAGTTCGGAGCGGATTGTATGCTCGGCAATATCGGCAGCTACCCGCGCCTCTTTTCTGCTGAACCCCAGGCAAACCAGCCCAACTCCTGCGACAAGAAAAACTCGAGGATAAGGATCCAATTCTTTCCTGTCAACTCCCTTGGACTTTATCTGATATTGGAAATAACGATGATAATCATCCTTAAAGGCATCTACCTCCTGATTCACGAGTTTCCTTAGATCATCGTCATTTTCTGGAATGGACTCAATATATACCATCCTGTTCTTTGTGCGAATCACGTGGTCAGGGGTAAGAACGCCGGAATAGCATATATTTCGGGCTTCTTTGGAGACGGAGACATCAACCAGATCAGGAGCGCTCCGCAACTCAACATAGAATCGGCGAAGGCTTCCATCGGAAACCTGGTGGGCACACACACCACGCACAGTCTGGGCTAATCTGGCAGCCGATAGCTCCGTATCTTTGCAAGGAGCAATATCGGCGCGAGGAGTTGTCAAAGCTTTCCCTCGTATTCTTTTCTGCACGAATGATTCTGACCTGTTTACATAGTCAATCATTTTCTCGTATGGCGCCCTTGCATCATCACCAAAAGTAAAAATACCGTGATTTAAAATGACAATGGCCTCAATATTCGTATCTTTTTCATATTGGGAAACAACTTCTTTTGCTAGAGGGAGACCGGACGTTATATACGGCAGAACAGCAACCCTCGAACCAAGAGCCTCGCGAACCAGATCTTGTCCGTGCTTCTGGTTGGTCAAAACGAGGATGCTGTCTGCATGGGTATGGTCTACATATTTATGTGGTAGGAAAACATGGAGGAGCGCCTCGACAGATGGATCAGGGGATGATGCATCGATCTTATGAAGTTGCATCTGGTTTTCCATTTTTTCGTCTGAGATGTCCTCCAAATTCCGAAATTTCCGAAGGAAAGAAAGGTCCAAACCAACGAATCCTTCCGGGCCAATAGTCATCAGATCTTTTCCACTACCTTTAACGTAGATTATCTCTTGTTCCTCTCCCACGATATTCTTCGACTTTAATTTGACTGAGGCGTTACCCCCTCCGTGCAGAACCATGCTGACGTCGCTGCCTATAAGGCGTGATGTATACAGGCACAGAGCCAGCTCCTCTGGATAGTCAGAGTATTTTGAGATAAACTCTTTTGCAATTTCTTCGTTATAAAGATTTCCCATTGTAATCACTCTTATCCATTTTTCTTTTCAAAACCTCCTTCAGCATCTTTAACCGAGGCATTCTGGTGAATACAAGTGTCTTTTCTCATCTATCATGGGGTGGGAACTGTAGTAAAAGTTTCCCGTAAATTCACATCGTATGGTGGGCGTATGATGCCCCTTTCTGTTATCAGCCCTGTGACCAGTTGATTTGGGGTAACGTCAAAGGCTGGATTACGAACCTTTATGCCTTCCGGTGCAGTTCGACGTAACCCGAAGTGAGTTACCTCATCTTCACCTCTTTCTTCAAATTCAATATCCTTACCTTCTGGGGTGGAGAAGCTGAAGGGTTAGATGAAGAAGTATTAACCTTAAAGGTTTGCAATACAAACTCTTACCCAGCTTTCTTTTCTGTTTGGAAGATATCTTCGGCTTCCTCAACTGTCGCATTTTCATGGACAATGGCCCGGAGGGCCTTCACCATGGCCACCGGGTGGTCATGCTGCCAGACATTTCTCCCAAGGTTCAAGCCGATGGCTCCTTTTTGCATGCCGTCATAAACGAATTCGAAAACCTCACGCTCTGTTTCGCACTTAGGGCCGCCTGCTATCACCACTGGCACAGGGCAACCATTAACCACTCTGTCAAAGTTTTCACACCAATATGTCTTTACAACTTTTGCACCGAGTTCAGCCGCAATCCGGCAACACAGCCCAAGGTACCGGGCATCTCGCTTTTCCAACTCTTTCCCTACAGCCGTGACGGCCATAACGGGGATACCGTAACTTTCGCACTCATCAACAAGTTTTCCAAGATTCACAAGACTGTCGTGCTCATAATCGCTTCCAACAAATACTGACATGCCCACGGCCGCCACATTGAGACGGAGAGCATCCTCGACCGACGTGGTGATAGCCTCATGGGAGAGGTCTTTTCCGATGATGCTGGTCCCGCCAGAGACTCTTAGAATAATTGGCGGGCTATTCTCGGGATCGACACAGGATCGTAGCACTCCTCGAGTCACAAAAAGGCCATCCGCATACGGAATCAAGGGCTTGATGGTCTCCGCTGGTTTTTCTAATTTCCGCGTAGGCCCCTGAAAATAGCCATGATCAATGGGCAAAAAGTAACAGCGCCCGTCTGATTTGGTCAATCGAGCCAAACGATTTTGCATTCCCCAATCCATAATAACCTCCTCATTTTCAATTCTATTGGTGTTGTTTTATGACCCAAATCTCCATTTCAAAGGGAGCCACAGGGTAATGAAATTCCTTCACTGCCTTACATTCTTCCAGGCTTCCCCCGGTTTCGGCTTTGGCGCCAACAACCTTCCATGCCAGAAACTCCCCTACTACCCCACGTCTGTTAGATACCTTGTCCTTGGGTGCCGAGCCTACATCATCATTTGCTAATCATCTTCCCATCGGAAAAGCCCGTTATTCGTTCATTGGCAAAGATTCAGCCGTATTCATAAATTCAACCGTTTGCGCCAGGTCGGTAATTCCAGCGTCAGACCCTAATCCTTGGATGACCAACCCTCCCGCTGCAGTTCCTAACCGTCCGCATTTCTCTAGATCCCAGCCCATTGAGAGTCCCATGATGAATCCGGCACAA
The DNA here is from genome assembly GCA_022013615.1 of Desulfobacterales bacterium. Next base: position 6,368 of record JAKLQB010000311.1, read on the forward strand.
TAGGCGTCACCGCATCCTGTGGAATCGACCACCTGTACATTAAAGGAAGGAATACGCGTTTCTTTAACCTGGCCATTTTCCATATAGGCAATACTGCTGCCCTCAGCACCCATTTTGAAGACTGTGTGCTTGGCACCGCGATCCAGGAAAAATCTAATTATTTCCCGGCGTTCAGTTAGGCCACACATCATTACAGCTTCTTCGAAGCCTGGCATGAAGTAATCCACATGGGGTAGACATGGTTCGATCAGATCCAAAAGATCCGGGCGTTGAATTGCTACCAGGTCAAACGTCGTTGTAACGTTATTCTGCTTTGCAAATTCGAGTACTTTGCGGGTTGGTTCGCCATCAAACTTGGGCATTAAGGATGTTCCGCCCATATGGAGGAAGTCCGCGTTGGCAATTACATCGAGATTAAGATCCTCATAAGCCAGTTCGCCATTAGCCCCCGGCACATGCAAGGCCGGACGTTCTCCGTTCGGTCTAATGGGAAGTATGGTAGAGGATGTCTGAACTCCTGATTTGCGCTTTAAACAAGTGGTATCAACATTGTAGCGTTGCATGGTATCGACCAGAAAGTTACCGAGTTCGTCCTCTCCAATGGCACCCATCGCAATGACTTGTGCACCGAGTTTAGCCAGATCAATACTAGTTCCGGCAGCCGTACCAGCAACTGTGATTCGTATCTCCTCAAGCAGAGCAAGGTTTTGTCCTTCCGGAATATGGGTCACGGGCCGTCCTAGAATGTCAACGATGTGTATTCCCAGACTAACGACTTTGGCCATCTATTTTCTCCTTTCTGATTGATTGTGTCTTCAGTTATTAATCTCCTTGGGTCTAATTCCCCGAAGCTTGCTTCGCTATAAAGGGTATCCGATTTTGATACCCCGTAGCTTGCTGCGGGGTAGTTCATTGATTTATAGAGTTTGTCCGATAATCTTTTAGAAATTTTTGTATAATTTTTCCTGATGCAAAATATCGTTCGCTAAATAAACAAAACGGTTGTCGCGGACAGACTCTATAATTCGGATTAAGGCAAAACGAATGCGTGTTATACTGACAGCGTGGATTCGATCCGGTGTCCATCAGGTCCGAACAATGTGATCCATTCCAGAGGACACTCAACCCAGACTTCTTTTCGAATTTGTTGGCCTAATACGGGGCCAACTTTCACTTTCAATATCTTGTCCCCAAGTTTGATGCTGACTAGATACTGGCCACCGACAATAATAAATTTGCGCAGTACTACCCCCCGTACAGCCAGGGGGGAGTGTTCATGCCCGATCTTGGCGTGTTCCGGTCGGATTCCAATGGTGATCCGCCCCTCTCCATTCCCACCAGTTACCTGGAGAGGTACCGGGAACAGCGGTGTTTGCAGCCGCGAAGCTCCTTCAATGGTTTCCACATCATGGTCAAAAAAGTTCATCCCGGGATTGCCCAGGAACCATCCGCCAAATGCATCATTGGGTCTGTTGTAAAGTTTCCTGGGAGCGTCAATCTGGACGATTTCTCCATCTTTCATCAAGGCAATTTGATCGGCAAGTGTCATTGCTTCGGTCTGGTCGTGGGTTACATAGATAATGGTCTGACGGAGCTGTCTTGTCAGTTCTTTTAGGGCTCGCTTGAGTTGCACTTTGGCTTCAGCATCCACATTTGTAATCGGTTCGTCGAACAAAATAACTGCCGGCTGTCGAGCAACCGTGCGGGCGATGGCAACTTTTTGGCGGGTACCATTATCTAACTGAGAAATCTCCTTGTCGACACTGTCATGCAATCGTAAAATATCAATGACCTCTTGAATCCGTTTTTTTCGTTCCACACCCGGCAGCTTTTCCTCCAGCAACGGCAACTCAATGTTTCGATAAACACTGATGCTGCGATAGACCACCGGGTATTGAAACACCATACCAATTTTGCGCTTGCGGGCCGGCAGGTCTGTGATACGATCATCGTCAAAATAAACATCACCGGCAGTTGGTTGTTCCAAACCGGCAATCATCCGCATAATGGTGGTTTTGCCGCAACCGGACGGCCCCAACAAACAGGTAACGGTGGCTGTCGGGAAAGTAATGGTTACGTCTTTGACTGCGACGACATCCGGATATTCCTTGCGTAAGTCGGAAAGGCGAACTTCTGGCATATTATTCAGTCCCCTGTCCTATTCGTTGACCGGTTTCAGGTTGGAAAAGTACGGCGGTTGAAGGCCGTACGGTGATCGTCACTTTGTCATTGCCGACCAAATGGTAGCCAGCATGGCTGATAACCGTAACCAGCGCTGTTCGGTTTACTTCCAAGTATACAATCACTTCACTTCCCAAATCGTCCAGCAACACCACATTGGCCTGACACGTCAACAGTCCATCCTGTTCCGTATTCAGCTCGATATCTTCCGGTCGAATCACCACCCTGACCGTATGGATTTCGGCCAACGAATCAGCAGACTGCGGCGCGGTTACCGGGAAATCAAACAGTCCCGTGCGACACCACGTCCGGCCGGATTGGGTAAACAATTCTCCGGCAATCTCGTTGGATGGCGGAAAACCGAGCAAGGCCATGGTGCTGATGTGTTGCGGCCGCCGGTAAAGTTTTTCCAGATCTCCATCTTCAACGATCCGCCCGCCTTCCAAGATGGCGACCTTATCGGCGAGTGCCAGGGCTTCCAGCGGATCGGAGGTCGTGTATAAAAAGGTAGCCGAGAGGGCTTGCTGCATTTGTTTGAGGTCATCAAACATTTGCTCCCGCAGCTTAAAATCCAATCCTACCAGCGGGTCGTCCAAAATATAAATATCGGTGTGCTTGACAACCCCGCGTGCCAGAGCCACCCGCTGTTTTTCACCCCCACTGAGTTGATCCGGATGCTTGCGCAGCAGATGGTCGATTTTGAGCTGATCGGCGATTTGGCGCACCGCATTATCCAACTGATTTTTGGGGAATTTAATCAAATCCAGCGGATAGGCAATGTTATCATACACATTGCGGTGGGGATACAAAGCAAAGGACTGCGGGACATAGCCAATATTGCGCTCGCCGGAATCTACTCTGGTTATTTCGTTGCCTCGCAGATGGATTTGACCGGCGTTTGGTCTTTCAAGACCGGTGATCAACCTTACCAGGACTGATTTTCCACAGGCCGGAGAGCCCAAAACAACACTGAACGTGCCGGCCTCAATACTTAGATTCAGATCTTCCAGGACCCACACCCGGCCATATCTTTTCGCTATTGCGCGAAGCTCAATCGCATTCATTGCCTTACCTCTGTCCCAGATTGACCAGATGGGGAGCCAATATAATTCCCAGCCCAAAAACGATGGTGACAATCCCGAACACGATGCCCACCAGTTTCATGGACTGTTTGAAATTGGCTTCGGGCGGAAGGTTGCCAAATACGATTTGTACAAAAGTAGAAGCGATTAACAGCACAAAACCAAAGCGGTAAAGAAATTGGCTGGACTGCTGGGTGATCAGCGCAAAACTGCAAGCCAACAGAACAACGAGTATCCCCTGCATAACCGCCGCAAATGGTTGTTTGAAAAAGCGCCGAATCATACTTCACCCCTCACTGTACCGAAGGTCATACCAACCAAAAGATATTTTTGGAAGAAATAGATGGCCAGAAATGGCGGTATCAAATAGACGGTGGCCAGGGAAGCCACAAACGTCCAGTCAACTCCCCCCTGGGCCAAGGAGCCGGTGACCAGGCTTACCGGAATCATGGTGGTTTTTTTGCCGCCGATAATGAAGTTGAACAGAAATTCATTCCATACAAAAATCAGATTAAATATGAAGGCCGCAATCAATCCGGGCCGCACCTGGGGTAGTATCACCCGAAACAGGACATGCATACGCGATCCGCCGTTGACAAGCCCTGTTTCATCAAAGCGCGGCGAGACGCCGTCAATAAACCCCTTTAGAATCCAGACTGAAAAAGGGATGCTGAACATGGCGTAAAACAGCATGACCCCCCAGAAGTCGTCTTTCCAGCCGAAAACCGTGTACATCAAGAAGACGGGAACCACCACTGCCGCTGCAGGCACCATTCGGATGGTCAGCAGCACGAACATGATGAAATCGCTGCCCCGGGGTTTGAAGCGCGAGAAACTGTAAGCGGCCAAAAAGGCAACGACGATGGCGATAAAAACGGCACAGGCTGAAATTAAAAAACTGTTGCGCAGCGAAGAGAAAAAATCGTGCCGGGAGAGCAAATCGGTAAAATTGGCCAAGGTTGGGCTAAAAATGATCTTGGGCGGTATCGCCAGCAGATCGTCTTTGGTCTTAAAGGCCCCCATGATAATCCAGACGACCGGCAAGAAAAAGATAATCGATACCAACCACAGTGCCAGATGATAAATTTTTTGACGACATCCGGTTTGCATCAGCTTTCTGCCACTCTTCTACGGAGATTTAAGATGTATAAAAATATCGACGTGAACGCAATGGCGATCAGCAGGGTGATCACAGCCAGAGCGGATGACCATCCCATGGTAAACCCTTCAAACGCCTTGCGGAAGAGAGTTATTCCAACCACTTCGGTAACGTTTCCCGGCCCCCCCCGGGTGAGCTGATAGATCAGATCCATAACTTTAAACGCATCGATGGTCCGAAGCACAATACCCAACATCAGGATAAACTTGGCATGCGGCAGCACCACATACCAGAACCGTTTCACCCAGGACAGTCGATCCACCTCCGCGGCTTCCAGTTCCGCTCTCGGTACGGAGCCAAGGGCCGCCAGCGTAATTAACATCATAAACGGGGTCCACATCCAGACGTCAACCAGCAATACCGCCGGCATAGCCCAAAATTTATCGCCTAGAAAATCGATCTTGGCACCGAATATCGTTGTCGTGAAATAATTGGCAATACCGAAAGTAGGTTCATAGATGAGGCGGAAAAATGTTCCCGTAGCCACCGGGGTGAGCACCATCGGCGAAAAAAGCATCGTTAGCGCTAGGCGGCGGCCGGGCAGTTGCGTACTGCCCCAGAATAAAATACCCAGCAACATTCCGAGAAACGTCTCGATTCCGACCGCAAAAAATACGAAGATAAATGTTTTGCCGAGTGCTCCCCAGACGGCATAGCTGTCGTAAAGATCGAAAAAATTGCGAAAACCGATAAATCGCGGAGGCATACCGGTAACCAGGGAATAGTTGTAAAAACTCATTCCCACCATCCACAGCAGCGGGATGATGTTCCAGAGCAAAAAGAAAATCAACACCGGTAAAAGCAGCATCAGCGGGAAATAGCGCGAGTTGTCAATCCAGGCCATCCGCAAGGCCCGGAGGCGACTTCCGAGGCCTCTACGGTACTGTGACCACGCCGTCTGAGCTGGGTCGGTGTTTGCTGTGTGGTATTGCATAGTATAGTTACCGCTTTAAAATGGGAATTAAAACGCCGGTGAGCAGCTTGTTCCAATGCTCACCGGCTTACTATTGATATCACCGTATTCAAACGATCACTTCAATCTCACATCTCTGCATGATTTCGGAGGCTTAATCTTGCTTCGTCCTGCCTCGTAGAGAATTTTTTGCTGCTCGCAGGCCGCCCATTCGAGTCCTAGTTTCGGATCAGATATCTGACCGGTGGCAAAGGCCGTGAAGGCTTCCTGCTGGGCCGCCAGCATTTCGGAATATTTTGGCTCATGCCAGAAGTCACGGGAGCGATCCGTGCGCAACATGTACTTATAGGCGCGGAACCACGGTTGAATATCCTCAAAGCCGGGGGATTCCAGCACGACCTTGACGCAGGGATTGCCGCCGCGTTTGGCAAACTCCAGCTGGGTTTCCGGTAAGTACCACCATTTTAAAAAGTCAATGGCCACCGTCATGTGGGCTTCATCATTGTACGCATTGACCACCCATGGCTGACCTCCAATGGAATACAGCCGCTTCAAGGAGCCGTCTTTTTGTTTGAAACCCGGCGGCGGCACCACTATCACACGGTCTCTGTTCTTGTCGGTAATCATGGCCAGGCCAACTGCTGCCCACTGAAATGCTGTGGCGACCTTATCCTGGGTAAACGCATCGATCTCCTCGGCAATTCCATAGCTGACGGCTCCCGGCGGCTGATATTTGAGCATGCGCTTGTTCCATTCCATCGCCTTGGCATTGATATCGCTGTTGAGGATGCCATATACCCTGCGTTCTTTCGGCTCCCAGATATCGCCGCCCATTGAGAACATAAAGGGGTAAAGATACATGGTCATAAAGTCATACTCTTTGGAGTACTGCATGGCCGTCCCCCACAAGCCATCGTTCGGACGCGTAAAGAACTCGGCGATTTTTTCAAAATCGGTCATGGACAGATTTTCAAAATCCTCAAAGGTTTGGGGTAATTCCATGCCGTATTTTTCCTTAAAGGCCTTTTTCTCTTTAGGATCATGGAAAACATCGGTCCGGACAAAAAGCGCGATGGTATCCCCTTCTTCCGGCAGCCCCCAGAAATCGCCGGAGCCTTCCGGAAATTCCATATAGGTTTGCCAGACCACGGGGTCATACCACTCGATGTCCAGCACCGGATGTTTTTCAATCAGCCTACTGATATTCACGATCCAGCCGGGCGAGGCGAGAGCCCCCAGCCACTGGCTGTCACTAATGATAATGTTGTATTCCTGTGATCGAGTTGCCAATGTTGAAGCCGCCTTCTGGAACAAAGCCGAAAAAGGCGCCTCGGCAAAGGTAAAACTGACATCATATCCAAAATTCTTTTTGGCATACTCGGCAAACAAAGGCGACATATCCACACCGAGCCTGCTCGGTAGCCAACCGCCGATGCCCAAAATGGCCATATCAATCTTTTTGCCTTTGAGCGGATGCTCCGCCGCTTCGGTTTGGGAGATGCCAAAAGCTGTTGCCAAGGTCATGACCAACAACAGACTTACCATTAAAAATAGATTTTTTCGTCTTAACATTGTTAGGTTCCCTCCTTATTAATAAAGTTAAAAAAACGTATTCTTAGCACCATTACAAAATCTTTCTCACCTCCTTTCCATATTCTGGAGAGCTTTAAATTGATCACCAAACAATTCCACAAGAGTACAAGCATTCAATATTCTATCAAATATTTACCCAGGGTCAGTAGCAAAATCTCAAGAAAAGCTGCGACTGTGTGCACATGCGCTCACTTATTGAGCAAATGATCAGCTTGAACTATCTTTATAGCAAATAGAAGTATTTGTCAAGCTTTTTTTCATTTTTTCTTCATCCAGATAGTTTTAAAATTCATGGAAGCACGTGCATTGATAAAACGCCATCGCACAAAATGGCGACTTATCCGGGCGGAACTTTTCGGAAATAACCAGACCGGGAGCCCCGAAACTGAAGGAAAACCGCTCTTGATTAAGTGCTCAGGCCTATAATTCGAAAGGTATTGACAGGATAGTTAGCATAGTTATAATAGAAAAGTGATCATTATTTCAGCAACTGAGCATCTGTATTATATGATTATTGATTTCCTGCATTGATAACAAAGTGCTCCTACATCATAGAGACCTATGGTGAATGCATTCGGAGCTAATTTTGCCAGAACCTCCTGTGGTAAGAGCTTGGAAATACACTCTACACAGAGTTTAGGATTGAATATGCCAAAAGCCAATGATGATTTGAGCGATCAAGTGGAACTTATGACTCGAGTGGCGTCTCTTTATTATATAGACGAGCTCACTCAGGAAAAGATCGCCAGAAGCCTTAACCTTTCTCGAGCCAAAGTAGGACGTCTGCTTAAAAAGGCTCGCGAAGAAGGGATTGTGGAAATCAATGTTCGCCAGCACCCTAACCTAAATATTCAGTTAGAGAATGAGCTGGTTGACCGATTCGGTCTACAGCGGGCCCTGATCGCCATCGATCACCAAGATCCAGATGTCCAACGGGCAGCCGTAGCACGACTGGTTGCCGGTTATCTGTCGCATAATTTGCGGGACCATATGATAGTGGCAGTGGGTATGGGGCGTAATACTGGCGCCATTTCCGACCAGGTCTTTAATCCATTACCTCACACCTGTGTCTTCGTCAGCGCAATAGGAGGGTTATCCGGGGCTGGGGAGTTGATTAATCCTGATCACATCTGTCGGCGGCTTGCTGAACGCTTTGGCGGCCAAAATGAAATCCTGTACGTGCCAGCATACGTGAAGGACTCGCTCACTCGGAATTCATTTCTTAAACACGAAACTATCCGCCAGACATTGGGCCGGGCACGTCGGGCCGATCTGGCTATTGTTGGAATCGGCGATTCCACTGATAATAGCAATGTGGTTAGAATGGGCTGGCTTTCTGCCCAGGAGATGGCCCAATTGCGCAGTTTAGGCGCGGTAGGCGATATTTTGGGCTACTTCTTTGACATAAATGGTGAACCGAGCAAAAACAATATACAAGGCCGGGTGGTTGGCCTTAGCGAGGAGGATCTCCACCAAATCCCGACCGTGATAGCCATCGCAAGTGAGACGAACAAGCCTCTTTCAATTTTGGGAGCTCTGCGCACAGGTATCGTTGATATCCTGGCCACCAGTACCAGCAACGCTCAAGCTGTACTGTCTCTGGATAAAGGGGCTCATCGCACGAAATAGGCTTTAAGCCAGACCATTGCCTTTTGTAATAATTCTTTCCTCGGTATCCGAACCAGGAAGACATTTTTTTTAGACGCAGGTATTCATTCTGATGGCTTGAATCTTCTTGCCCATAATTGCCTTTATTTCTCCTAAATGGAAAAGGACGAATGAAAAAGATAGCTGTGGGGTGCGATCCCAGCGCGGTTGATCTGAAGGAGGTCGTCAAGAGACACCTCAGTGATTTGGGATATGAGTGGGAAGATTATGGGAGAGATGATCCCATCTATGCGAATGTTGCCATCGCGGTGGCCGAGGCCGTTGCAAGTGGAAAACATGACCGAGGGATTCTTATTTGCGGTACGGGCATTGGCATGTGTATCACCGCCAACAAGGCCCCAGGGGCTTACGCGGCCCTCTGTGCGGACCCTTACTCTACGGAGCGATCCAGAAAGAGCAATAATGCCAACATCATGACATTGGGTTCCCAGGTGGTGGGCGTAGAGCTGGCCAAAACCCTGGTGACCATCTGGATGAATTCGGAGTATGTGCCTGGCGGGAGGTCAGAGCCGAAGATACAAAGGATTTATGAGTACGCAGAAGCACACCAGAAATAGACCTATGAATTATGAGCTAAGACAGGGAGGAGAATATGAAGAAATTCATCAACGATCCATACGATGTGGTCGATGAAATGCTGGAAGGTTTTGTTGATGTGCACAGTCAATACGTTCGAAAATTGGAAACGGCCAGGGTCTTGGTCAGGAAGGATGCCCCTGTCGCGGATAAGGTGGGCATTGTTTCGGGTGGCGGTTCCGGCCACAAACCGGCCTTCATCGGCTTTATAGGCGAGGGCATGCTTGATGCTGTGGCTGTCGGCGAGGTATTTACTTCTCCTCCCCCTTTGGCATGTTTTGAAGCCGCCAAAGCGGTGAATTCCGGTAAAGGGGTGCTATTTCTCCTTGGCAATTACGCTGGGGATGTGATGAACTTTCAACTTGCGGCTGAGATGGCCCAGGCAGAGGGAATCACCGTCGAACAAGCGATATCCACAGACGATGTAGGTTCTGGACCCAGAGAAGAAATCTCCAAACGCAGAGGGGTTGTGGGCTCTGTTCTGGGCTGGAAGGTTGCGGGGGCCAAAGCTGCAGCAGGAGGAAGCCTTGGCGCGTGCAAGGCAGCAGCTGAGAAGCTCAATGCAAACACCAGGACCATTGGTGTGGCAATTTCGCCCTGCACAGTGCCGGCCAAAGGAACCCCCACATTTACACTGGCTGAAGATGAAATGGAATACGCCGTGGGCCATCACGGTGAGCCTGGAACCGCAAAGATAAAAATGATGCGTGCTGACCAGATCACTGAAAAGATGACACTGGAAGTGATCGAAGATCTCCCTTTTGAGGCAGGGCATGAAGTCGCCTTGCTTATCAACGGTCTCGGGGGCACGCCACATATGGAATTGTATATTTGCTACAGGGAAGTAAGGCAAATCCTGAAAGAACAGGGCATCAAGGTCGGCCGCTCATACGTTGGAGAGTTCTTCACCGGCTTGGAAATGGCAGGTTTTTCGGTTACCTTGACAAAGCTCGATAACGAGCTCAAGGAACTTCTTGGAGCGCCGGCAAATACACCGTATTACAAACTCAGAGGATAAATGATGACAGACACCATATCAACCGATCAGATGTTGCACGCCTTTGAGGACATCTGTGACACGATCGAAAGAGAAAAGGATTATCTGTCTGAGCTGGACGGCGCAATCGGGGATGGAGACCATGGCGTCAATATGGCCAAATGCTTTCGAGAAGTGAAGAAAAAACTGCCCGAGATTCAAGGGAAAGATTTTGAAGGGATTATCAAAGCGGTAGGCACGGTCGTCCTCAATTCTGTCGGGGGGGCCATGGGGGCGCTCTATGGAACTTTTTTCCTGAGACTCGCTCAGGCCTCAGCCGGAAAAACGGAACTGACCCTTACTGACTTGGCCGACATGTTTCAATCGGCCGAAAAAGGCATTCTTGAAATTGGCAAGGCAAAGACGGGGGATAAAACCCTTCTCGATACGCTTTCCCCTTCAGTGAGAGCATTGGAAAAGGCCGCCGATGAACACAGATCCCTTGAAGACGCCCTGCGGGAATTTGAAACAACTGCCAAAGCAGGCATGGAAGCTACCAAGGATATGATTGCAAAGATGGGGCGCGCAAGTCGCCTGGGAGAAAGAACCCTTGGCCATCAGGATGCTGGTGCCACCTCTTGCTATCTGATTCTGAGCTCGATGGCGAGGCGTCTGGCAGGTGCCTGAACATTAAACGAGGCGTCCTCACCGAAAAGAGTTGGTTCCAAAAGCCTCCGCACGGTTTTGCAGGACATTACCACTAAGCCCATTTTCAATTGCACCGATCCCTTTCCTGGATTACCAAAAGGTTTTTTTGGTCATCTGGAAAACCGATGAATGCGATAAGAATTTTCAAAAAGACACCATATAATGATGGCGCGAAGGGTTTCACGTCATAAGGTCCTTGCTGGCTTGCCTCCCGAATGGCCAGAAAATTTATTGCCGGACATTCAAAACCAAGTGCAGACGGGGTCAACAAAAATCGCAGTTCTCGACGACGACCCCATCCGGCAGTGCCTAGATGTGCTCTCCGGACTAATTCCGTCATCCCACACAAACAAGGATAGGGATTTGTCCAACTAAGATCCAATTTGAGCGAAAGAAATCAACTGCAAGAAGACAGAATTCCCCAGTGAAATAAGCTTCGTATTTCACAGGAAAAGCCAGAAAAATCGAAAGACCCGATGCACCAACCTAGAGATCTGTAGGGAAGAGGAAGGAGCAGAAAATGTTGCTCAAACACGTTGCGCTCGAATGCAGTTCGGAGGAAGTCGCTGACAGATTTTATAAGAACCTTTTGGGTTTAAGGAAAATGCCGTCCAAAATTATTCCATCCGCACTTTCGAAAAAAATCTTCAATTTGGATATCGAATATAAAGTCACAATTTATATGGATGACATTACTCAATTTGAAATTTTTGTGAGCAACCAGAAAAGGCCTAAGGACAAACGGGTTGAACATGTTTGCCTTGAGGTGGATGATCTGGAAGCGTTTCTTAACAAGTGTAATGATATGGGAGTGAAAATCCTTCAAATTCCCAAAGAGGGGGGGTTCCTGACATTTATCAGTGATTACGACGGAAATTTATTTGAGATAAAGGAAAAATAAAGTAAAATTAACGTATCCTTTACGCATTTGGCTTTATTATAACTTTTAGTGATTCATTGCCATCCATTACCAGTTGAAACCCTTTAACCGTATCTTTTAATGGAAGTTTATGTGTGATCATATCATCTACTTCTATCTCTCCTGATTCAATAAGTTTAATTGCATCAACAATATCTGGCGGCCCGCAGTAGTATGAAGTTATTATTCTAATTTCTTTTGTCCAGAAATAATTGATAGGGATTGTAACTACCTTATCCGGCCCGGGAACAGCAAAGAATACCATAACACCACCTTTATCCACACACTTCCATGCCTGCTCAACTGCAGAAATAGCTGAAGAGCATAAAATCACAACATCAGCTTTTTTTCTGTTTTCAGCAATCAATCGTTCAGGAACGTCTTCTTTTGCATTGATTGTAAAATCTGCGCCGATCTTCTTTGCAAATTCAAGCCTTTTTTCATTGATGTCTGTTGCTATAATCCGGCATTTCTTTGCTTTGGCAAGCTTTATGTGAAGAAGCCCTGACATTCCACACCCAATAACCATTACAGTTTGGTCATTTTTTACTCCGGCAAGTCTCTGAGCCCTGACCACACATGCAAGAGGTTCAATAAAAGTGCTTTGGTCACAGGTCACATTATTTGGTAATAGGTAGGTCCCGTTTTCTACCAGACTTTCTGGAACAAGAACATATTCTGCAAAACCACCAGGCATTCTATCTTTAATATTTGAGCACACAGGGTAATGCTCATTTTTGCAGTAATAACATTCCATACACGGGACTTTAGGGGCAACAAAAACCCTGTCTCCTGGCCTAAAATTCTTTACAGATCCGCCCACTTCAACTACTTCACCACCAATCTCATGACCTTGCACTAACGGAGCTCTTGGCAGCCTGTACCATTCAACAATATCACTTCCGCATATTCCACAGGAAATTATTTTGACAAGAATTTCTTCTGGCCCAGGCTTTGGAGTTGGAGCTTCTTCTATTCTTATGTCTTTGTTGTTATACCACATAGAAACTTTCAATGATTTCACCTCATTAGTAATAATAGCATAAAATCACTTGTGATTTTATGACAAGAAGTCACTTTCTTTAGTAAAAAATATTAGAGAAATAGCGGTTATGTGTCAACGAACAATCATATGTAATATATCATAATTTCTCTATCTGTAAGTGATCATTTGCCTCCATCCTGCTTTTAGGGCTGAAATTTTTCCGAGATCATGTTAGGACACTGTCATTGTGGCTTTCATGCTGGTTGTTCTTTGCGAAAGGACATCTTAAAAACCGATTTGGGACCTTTGTCGGAGAAAGGGTGTAAAAATGAATGTTGACGGCAAACACTACCGCACGATCTGGCTCAAGGAAAATGAATCTAATATAGTCCAGATTATTGATCAACGGTCCCTCCCCCACAGGTTTGTAATCGAGGACCTTACTACTGTGGGTGAAATTGCCCGTGCGATCAAGGATATGCATGTTCGCGGGGCGGGCTTGATCGGGGCTACAGCCGGTTACGGCATGTATATCGCTGCCCTACATGCTCCACGCGATTCTGATCAAGCGTTTTTGGACCAATTAGTGTCCGATGGTGAAAAACTGAAAGCGACTCGCCCAACTGCAGTCAATCTCGAATGGGCGGTCAGGCGACAGCTTGATGCAAGTAGCGCATGCGATGGCGACTTTGAGGCCAAGATCCATGTGGCCCAGGATATGGCCCAGACAATTGCTCATGATGATTCAGAATTCTGCCGCCGCATTGGAGAACATGGCGTAGCGATTATCGAAGAAATCAGCCAGCGAAAAAATGGTGATGTTGTAAACATTCTAACCCACTGCAACGCTGGCTGGTTGGCTTTTGTTGATTACGGCACGGCCACTGCGCCGGTATATGCAGCGTACGACCGTGGGATAAAGGTCCACGTCTGGGTTGACGAAACCCGTCCCCGAAACCAGGGAGCAAGCCTGACGTCATGGGAACTGGGCCAGCATGGTGTGCCGCATACGGTCATTGTTGACAATGTGGGGGGACATTTGATGCAGCATGGCATGGTGGATCTGGTCATCACCGGTACTGATCGCACAACTTACACAGGAGATGTGGCAAATAAAATTGGTACATACCTCAAAGCTCTGGCGGCAAAGGACAACGGCGTACCATTTTACGTCGCCTTGCCGTCTACAACATTTGACTGGGAGATTCGTGACGGTGTAAAAGAAATCCCAATTGAGGAACGTGATGCGACTGAGGTAAAATATATCAAAGGCCTCCACGACGGAGAACTCAAGAGGGTCCTTTTGACACCTGAAGACAGTCCGGCCGTAAACTACGCCTTTGATGTCACTCCTGCCCGCCTTGTGACCGGTCTTATCACCGAGCGCGGCATCTGCGATGCCTCGGAGGAAGGCGTGCTGGGATTATACCCGGAAAAGCGACCTTAGATTTCAGCGATATACTCAAAGAAGATACAGGGAAGTTACTATGACTTACCAACCACTTAACAGTAAAAGCATTATTGATTATGTGAAGAATCGCCCTGCATTAAAAAACATTTTGCCTGCCCACAGCAATCTGGTTGCAAAAGAAATTGGAGATGGCAACCTTAATCTTGTATTCATCATTGAAAACCCGAACAAACCTGAGCAATCAGCGGTCTTGAAACAGGCGCTGCCTTATTTGCGTGTTGCCGGTGAATCGTGGCCTCTAACCCGGGAGAGAACGCACTTTGAAACCCAGGCCCTTTTGAAATATAATGAGCTGGCCCCAGGCTTGGCGCCAGTTGTGTATGATTATGATGAAGAGATGTCGCTTGTTGTGATAGAGTACTTGCGAGAGCACGAAATTATGCGCAAAGGACTGGTGGCCCGCAAGCGCTATCCTCATTTCGCCGATCATACCTCCACCTTTCTGGCCAATTCCCTCTTTTATACGTCAGACCTATACCTCACAGGCGTCGAGAAGAAGCTTCTTATGGCGAAATTCGTAAACGAGCAACTCCGCAAGCTCCAGGAAGACTTTGTTTATACCAACCCGTATATGGAGTCTGAAGAGAACAACTGGAATCCCCTGGTTGATGCCGAAGTGCAGGCCGTGCGCGCTAACGCCGAGCTAAAGATGGCCATCGCCGAGATGAAAGATGCCTACATGAACCATTCCGAGGCCCTCATCCACGCCGATCTCCACACAGGCAGCATCATGCTCAATGAACGCGACACCCGTGTCATTGATCCCGAATTCGCCTTCTTTGGTCCTATCGCTTACGACGTTGGGGCCGTGCTCCAGAATCTGGTCTTGAACTATCTTTCCCATTACGGACATACACCGGACAAAAAAGAACGCGAAACATACCAGGAATATATCCTGGAAATGATCTGCGACATCTGGAATCAGTTCGCCCAAAAGTTCGACGAAACCTGGGCAGCCAATAATCGGGGGGAGTTAGTTCCCACAAAGTATTGGGATTTCCCTGGCGGTAAAGAAGCTTTCGCCGAATATCGTCGTCGCTACATACACAAGTTGTTGCAGGAAACGGCAGGACACGGCGGTGTCAAGTTCCTCCGCCGCATGATGGGTATAGTCAACGTCTGGGACATCAGCAGCATTAAAGACCCGGAAAAGCGGGCTATTGCTGAACGTCTGGCAATACGTATTGGCTCGCGATGGGTACTTGAACGCAAGCAAATCAACAGCGTTGAAGACCTGACCGGTATTGTTCGGGAGGAGACAAAAGACGTTAAACTTTAAGTGCGAACAGGATTCAGGATGGCCGCTTGTGTAGGCTGGCTGTTTAAATAAATTTTAATAAAAAAAGGGGGTGATTACTACAGAGGAAAATAAAAGAAGTGGTTCGAGGGCACAAGGGTATTTTAACTAAAATATTAGTCTAAAAGAAGGAGGGTTTGATTCATGGAAAAGAAAAAATACCTTAAAGCGGTCTGTGCGAATGATAGTGTTCAAAGAGAGGCCAAGGAACTCATTGACAATAAAGGACTTGCGGAATTTGCCTCCATTGCCGCAAAAAAACTTGATCGGCGATCTTTTTTTGGAGTGATGGGAGGGGCTGCGGCCTCCTTAAGCATGGTCAATCTGTTTAGTGGCACAGCAGAAGCAAAGAAGGCAGAGCTGCCCCCGGCCAGGTACAATGCTGTGTACTGCAGCCTGGGGTTGGCAAATGCTTGGGTCCGTGGAGGGGCTGAGACCTGTACAAAGTTAGGGGAAATCCTTGGCATTACATTTAAGATTTATGATGCGAAATTCAGTATAGAAACCCAGAGAAGCCAATTTGAAACAGTTGCCAGCCATGCCAAAGACTATGATGCTGTTTTAATACATCCCGGTGCAATTGGTGCTTACACTGCGCCTTGCAAGAAAATCCTTGATGCAGGATCTTTGCTCGTAGACATCGACACCAGGTTAACAAAAAACATCGATGATCTTGACATTCTTTGTTTTACAGAACCGGATAATGATTATATGGGGGCAGTCGTAACTGAGGAGATCTGCAAGGCCATGAACTATGAAGGTGGAATCGTCGAGACCCAGGGAATGTTAACCCATACAGGGGCTCAAGGGAGACACCGGGGTTTTGAGAAGACCGTAAAAAAATATCCAAAAATCAAGGTTCTCGATCAAACTCCAACCAATTGGGATCCAAATAAAGCGCGCGAAATCTGGGAAAATCTATTGGTAAAATACGGAGATAAGATCAAAGGTGGTTTTTTCCACAATGATGGCCTGGCGCTTGCTGCACAATCCGCGTGCAAGGCGAATGGTTTCGAGGCCGGGTCTAAAGGCATTTTCCTGGGTGGTGTGGATGCTATTTCTGATGATCTGAAACAGTTTGCAAAAGAACGAATGCTCGCAACCGTGGCCAACCCCACAGGTAGAGTCCATGGATATGGCGTGTGGGCGGTCTATTATACCCTTGCACAGGGGGAAAAGAAAGGCCAAATACCAAAGCATATTCACTGTGACGGGCCTTTCTACTCCCACTTTGATCCACAAATTAAGGGCAAAGTAGATAGTTCAATCTGGTTATCTGCTCATTACTTACTGTAGGACGATGTGCTGTTCCAGACATACCCTTACGATTGGGTATGCCTGGAATGGTTTGGAAAATCTACAGGCAATAAGGATCATTAGGGCATGAAAAACGATTCAATAAATCCTATTTTGCAAATGAAAGGCATCAGCAAGCATTATGGGGGCGTGAAGGCCTTAAGCAATGTGGATTTAGATCTTCACAGAGGGAGCATCCATGGTATAGTCGGGGAAAATGGGGCGGGTAAAAGCACTTTGGTCAAGATAATTTCCGGCGCTCTAATTGATTATGAAGGTGGTGTTTTCTTAAATGGGGAAAGAGTTAGGTTTAGTAGTCCAAGGAATGCACAGAAAAAGGGTGTAGGGATAGTTTATCAGGAACTCAGTGTTATCAACTGCCTGACTGTTGCCGAAAATGTTTTCCTGGGAGTCCAGCCAGTTAAAGGAGGCATCATTAGTTGGAACAAGATGAAAGAAGATGCTCAGAATAGCCTTGCTGAATTTGGTTTCAGTCATGTTGATGTGCAAAAACCACTAAGTCACCATAGGTTCTCCATAAAACAAACCGTAGAAATAGTAAAAGTCTTAAGATTAGGGGCCCAGATTATTATTATGGATGAGCCAACTTCTGGATTATCAAGAGATGAGATAATAACTCTTTCACAGATCCTTGAAAAGCTTAAAGCAGATGGCAAATCTATTATCTATATCTCACATCATCTGGATGAAGTCCTACAATTTTGCGATACGATTACGATTTTGAGGGACGGGAAAAAGGTTGATACTATTTCAGCTGAAGGTTGTAATAAACGGACTCTGGTTGAAAAAATATTGGGTGAAAAAGGAGTATATCTACCGTCTCGAGAAGACAACTTTTCAGTATTGCTAAGAACCAAAGAAGAGGTGGGAAAATTAAACGCATGCCTGAGAACAGAAAGGTTAACGGTATCGGATGAATTTGAAGATGTAAACTTTGAAGTTCACTCTGGTGAGGCGTTAGGATTATATGGCTTGGTAGGATCTGGATATTCTTCAGTAGGTGAGTGTTTATACGGTCTTTTTCCGGAATATAATGGAAGCATACATATAGAGAATAAACAGGTAAATATTGATTCACCAGTGACTGCAAAAAAAATAGGGATTGGTTATGTTCCTGAAGATAGAATCATGGCTCTTGTCTTTCCTGAACCGATTTATAAAAATATTACACTTCCTTATTTGTCCAAGTTTTTCAAAGGATTCTTTTTGAAATTTATTTTGAGGAAAAAGGAGGAAATATCAGCATCCCAAAAGCAGATTGACAGAATGAAAATAAAAACTCCCAATGCCCTGATGCCTGTTGGTTCACTTAGTGGGGGAAATATGCAAAAGGTTTCTCTGGGCAGATGGCTGACCTTCCAACCCAAATTACTCATTCTGTCAGAACCGACTCGGGGGGTCGACGTGGGAGCAAAGGTTGAAATCATATCCTTCATCAGAGAACTTAAGAAAGAAGCTGTTATGGGTCTTATCATTATCTCCACTGAGCCTGAAACGATTATGGAACTCAGCGATAGAATTATGATTTTTTCAAGGGGAAAAATCAAGGCAGAGCTAAGCGGGGAATCGGTTAGTATGAGTAGATTGATGGAGATTGCATCATGACACATAAAGATACATATAGAGTATTCCGAGAATGGATTAACCGCCATATAAGGGTTATGGCCCCATTTATTACTCTTATTTTACTTGTCATTTTTTTTTCAATAACTGCTGGTAGATTTGCGTCGATACAGAATGTGACAAATATTCTGGGTAATTCTGCCCTTCTACTTATTCTTTGTTGTGGAATCACTATGGTTTTGCTGATTGGGGAAATTGACCTGAGTTTTGCAGCGTTAATGACCCTGGTTTCCATCTTGACCGCCCACTTCTTGACAATATTCGGACTATCCACATGGACTATTATCCCTATGGTGCTGATTCTAGGAGCTTTATTTGGACTACTTAATGGCGCCTCTGTAGCCTATGTTAATATACCCTCATTTGCTGTCACTTTGGCTACAATGACAATTTTTGTAGGAGTGGTTGTTTTTATAACAGAAGGGAAGCCTTATTACGACGTTCCCGGTATTTTATATTATATTGGTAATGCTTATATAGGTAAAATTCCCGTTTTGTTCATTGTTGCCCTGTCAATAGCGGTAATATTTTATTTTCTGCTCAGATATACCATATTCGGAAGATATGTATATATGGTGGGGGGGAACAAAGAGGCTGCCAGACTGGCAGGAGTGAGTGTCAAGCATATTCAAATATGGGTTTTCGTGATCATGGGTGTGACCGTGGCTATTGCTGGAATGCTCGGTTTAGGGAGATTGGGCTCCACCCAATGTGGTACATTTGATACTTTGTTAATTGCTGGGATTGCTGCTGTCGTGATAGGAGGGACCTCGCTTTTCGGCGGTGAAGGTGGGATCGTCAATACCATTATTGGAGTCTTTATCTGGTATGTGTTGCGTAATGGATTAGATCTCATGGATATGAACATCTATATAAAGGAGATGTTGACGGGTATAATTTTGCTTTTGGCATTAATCTTCAATCTTTACATTCAGAAACGAAGCGCTGAGGCTTAAGTGAAATTTGAATACAGGATGTAATCAACATATATGGGATTACATAGAGATGAAGCAGCAGGCTTTACAGACGCAAAGCATAGTAGGCTGATGCTCTTTTTGTGACTCGGGGAGTGCTACGATCCTGTGTCGACCCTAAAAATAGCCCACCAATTATTCTAAGAGTCTCTGGGGGGACCAGCATCATAGGAAAAGATCTCTCCCACGAGGCTATCACTACGTCGGTCGAGGATGCTCTCCGTCTCAATGTGGCGGCCGTGGGCATGTCAGTATTTGTTGGAAGCGATTATGAGCACGACAGTCTTGTGAATCTTGGAAAACTTGTTGATGAGTGTGAAAGTTATGGTATCCCCGTCATGGCCGTCACGGCTGTAGGAAAAGAGTTGGAAAAGCGAGATGCCCGGTACCTTGGGCTGTGTTGCCGCATTGCGGCTGAATTCGGTGCAAAAGTCGTGAAGACATATTGGTGTGAAAACTTTGACAGAGTCGTTAATGGTTGCCCTGTGCCAGTAGTGATGGCAGGCGGCCCTAAGTGCGAAACAGGGCGTGAGGTTTTCGAATTCGTTTATGACGGCATGCAAAAAGGGGCCATCGGCTTGAACCTTGGGAGAAATGTCTGGCAGCATGACCACCCGGTGGCCATGATCAAGGCCCTCCGAGCCATCGTCCATGAAAATGCGACGGTTGAGGAAGCAGAAGGCATCTTTCAAACAGAAAAGAAAGCTTAGGAAAAAAGAAAGGGAGAGACAACATGAAGTGCAGAAAAATTTCTTGTATTGCTAAAGTTTTGACTCGACCCTCTTCCTTTTAGTCCTTTAATGCTCGGCTATAAGCCGTAACAGTTACAGACCATTCAGAATTTCCTGAGGGAAAAATGGCTTATCAACAGTTAAACCTACAGACATTAGTTGATTTTTTAAAAACGCTTGATGAGATGAAAACTATTTTTTCCGATTTCAACCACTTGGAAGTTAAGGAAGTGGGAGATGGAAATTTAAACTTTGTTTACATGATTACCAACACCCAAAATACGGAAGAAACCGTGGTGTTAAAACAGGCAGTGCCTTATGTGCGCCTTGTGGGGGAGTCCTGGCCTTTGCCCAGGGAACGGATGAACTTTGAAATTATGGCGTTAGAAAAAGAAAATGAACTCTGTCCGAAACATGTGCCGGATGTCTATTATGCCAGCAAGGAAATGTCGCTGGTGGTTATGCAGAATCTCAACAAACACAGAGTGCTTCGAGGGGAAATCATCCAGGGCAAGTATTTTCCTCTTCTGGCCGACCATGTGTCTACCTTTCTGGCAAAAACGCTTTTTTATACCTCCGACTGGTATCTGGATTACCGGAGCAAAAAAGAGATGGTAGGCAAGTTCATTAACATTGATCTTTGCAACATTACGGAGGATTTGGTTTTTACCGACCCTTACGAAAAAAACGAAACCAATTCCTACAATCCGAAATTGACAAAAGAGGATATCAATTTCATCCATGAAGATCGGGATTTGAAAGTGGTGGTAGCACAGATGAAATACAAGTTTATGAATAACGCAGAAGCCTTGCTGCATGGGGATTTGCACATTGGCAGTATTATGGTAAATGAGGAAGAAACATATATGATCGATCCGGAATTTGCTTTTTATGGCCCCATGGGTTTTGATATTGGTGCGGTAATCGGTAACTTGTTTATGTCCTATTTTTCCCACTCTTATCGCCAGAAGCTTTTGGGACGGAAGCCTTATGCTTACCGGAAATGGCTACTGGATACTACTGAAAAAATCTGGAATGAATTTGCCCGAAAATTTGATATTTGCTGGACAGAGCACCAGGAAGCCAGCAATAATCTTTACTGGGACTATCCTGAGGGAAAAGAGCATTTTGCTCATTTGCGGGAGGTCACATTGAAACGGATTTTTAGTGATGCCATTGGCTTTGGCGCCTGCAAAATGATGCGAAGAATCTTCGGGCTGGCCAAGGTAGCTGATATCGCGGATATTCAAGATTTGGACGAAAGGGCAAAAATCGAACGTATGGTGTTGCAGATGGCGAAAGAAATGGTGATCCAACGTGAAAACTTTTCTTCGATTGAAGAACTTGTTGATCTGGCTAAAGAAATCTCACCACTTATATAGCCTATTTCAAAGAAAAAGGAGAGATAATCGTGCAGGATACAAATACGAAATTATCGGCAAGCTCTTTGCCAAAAAGCGTTCGATGGGAATCTGGAGAAATATATCTTTTGGATCAGACGCAAATACCTTCTAATATAGTTGAAGAAAAGCAGGACAATATTGAACAGATCTGGGATTCAATTAAGCAGTTAAAGGTCAGGGGTGCTCCCGCAATCGGAATCGCAGGAGCATATGGTTTGTTGCTCGGTGTAAAGGATAAGATACACCTTTCTCCGGATAAATTTATCGAAGAGTTGGAACGTCAGGCCGCTTATTTGGATAGTGCTCGACCTACTGCGGTAAATTTGAAATGGGCACTAACACGGATGGTCAATAAAGCACGCAGTCTTGAAGCACAGGATGCCCGGAAAATTTATAAAAGCCTGGTCAAAGAGGCGGTACAAATACATAATGAAGACAGGCAGCTATGCAGGCAAATCGGCGAAAATGGTGCAGTATTAATTAAAGAAGGGATGGGGGTCTTAACTCACTGTAATGCAGGTTCACTGGCTGTTTCTGAGTTGGGAACAGCGCTAGCTCCAATGTACATAGCTCACGATCAAGGGGTTAAATTTCATGTTTATGTAGATGAAACGCGTCCTTTATTGCAAGGAGCCCGTTTAACCAGTTGGGAATTACAGCAAGCCGGGCTGGATGTAACCCTGATCTGTGACAATATGGCAGCCCACATGATGTCTCAAGGGCTTGTGGATCTGATAATTGTTGGAACGGATCGGGTTGCTGCAAATGGTGATGTGGCGAATAAAATCGGGACAATGGGCCTTGCTATTCTTGCGAAACACTTTTCAATCCCATTTTATGTGGCCTGCCCATACTCAACGATCGATTTCTCTACGCCAGAAGGTAAGGATATTGTAATTGAAGAAAGAGGTGAAGATGAGGTAACTCACTTCGGGTTACGTCGAACTGCACCGGAAGGCATAAAGGTTCGTAATCCAGCCTTTGACGTTACCCCAAATCA
>JAKLQB010000312.1 GCA_022013615.1 Desulfobacterales bacterium
GAAACGTGCGCTCTGGATTGTCTGGCATACCTGCTGGATGATTTTGAGCACTTTATCCCATCCGAAGATATAAGCGTCATCCTTTTAGAACCGGTTATGGGCGAGGGCGGTTATGTCGTGCCGCCGAAAAAGTATATGGAAGCACTCACAACGCTCTGCCGGGACAAGGGATTTTTGCTGATGTTCGATGAAGTTCAAACCGGTATGGGGCGGACCGGTCGGATGTTTGCGTTTCAGCATTTTGGGATCGAACCTGACATTTTGCTTTTGGGAAAAGCGGTGGGCGGAGGCTATCCGCTGGCTGTGCTGGCAGCCAACAGGGAAATCATGGACCGATGGCCTCCCGGCTCTCACGGTTCCACCTTCGGCGGGCATCCCGTTGCCTGTGCGACCGGACTGGCCCAGCTTGAAATCGTCGGCGCCTCCGGTTTTCTGGATTCGGTCGTTGCCATGGGCGTTTTGTTCCGCGAGCAATTGATTCGGCTTCAGCAGCGTTTCCCGGAAATCGGTGATGTTCGCGGCCTTGGGCTCATGAACGCCATTGAACTGGTCAAACCCGATGGACGGCATGATCCCGAAAAAACCGCCGCCATCGTGGCCCATCTCTTTTCGAAAAAGATCCTGGTTTATACGTGCGGCGTGCGAGGCAACATCATCCGGTTCATGCCACCTCTGAATGTTGAAGAACCCGTTCTGGATCGATTGATAGATGCTTTGGATCAGGCTTTTGCTGTCGCCCGGAAAACGATATAGAAGAACGATGACCCCAGCCTTTTATGGATGAATAGGGAAGCAAATCAATCCATTTGTGCAACACCTTTGTTTGGATTATAGATCCGTTTGGATAACTATCCCGGAGGGCATTATGAAAAAGCGTTTTTTGTATTCCCACTTAACGTGGCCTGAAATCAGAGACCTGGATAAGGAGAATATCGTAGTCATTCAACCCTTTGCAGCAATAGAGGATCACGGACCTCACCTGCCCGTGGAGACGGACAACCTGCTTATCAATGAAATATGCCGGGCAACGGCAGAAAAGATTCCAGACCATGTGATCCTGATGCCCATCATCCCTTACGGCTATGTGGAGCACCACATGGACTTTCCGGGTCCTATTTCCATTAGCGCCCATAATCTGATCGGCTATCTATCCGATGCCTTAATCAGTTTGACCCGCCACGGCTTTAAAAGAATTCTTGTAGCAAACGGGCACGGTTCCAATAGGCCTTTTATGGATGTGGCTGCGCGTATCGTCATGGAGAAATCCGAGGCCATCGTGGCGACACTCACCCCTTATTCGCTGATCAAAAAAGAAATTAAAGAAATCTGCGAATCCCAGTTCATTTCCCATGCAGAGGAAATGGAAACCTCTCTTGTACTTTATCTGGACAAAAGTCTGGTAGACGAGAGCAAAGCGGTTAAGGAGATCGACTTCCCGATTTCAAAATTTCACTGGCGAAGCCTGGTTGAAGCGCCACCCCTTGGATTTATGGATCGATGGTCCCGAATCAGCAAAACGGGCGTGGTCGGCGATGCCACACTGGCAACCCGGGAAAAGGGGGAGAAGCTGTTTCAGCTAATCGTTGAAAGGATGGTGGAATTAATCCATGATTTTAGAACAAGGGAGATAAGGCCGAAAACAGATCTTCACTGATCCCTGATCCGGGCCTGAACCTGGATCTTATCCAGTGTCCAGAGACAGTGCCCCGGCATACGGCTTTATACGTGCAATATCTCCATATAGACGCTTAAAATAGCGGATGTCAACACCATGACGGAATTCCCCTGATAGAATGAAAACAATGAAAGAGATTTCGGGAAATGTCTTTCCCAGGCAATTTAAAAAGCCGCTGCCCTTTGCCGTGAAAGCAAAAGGCTGCTGGATTCAGGATGCGAACGGCAACCGCTACCTGGACTCAAGTCGCGGGCCTTAAGTGGTTAACGTGGGACACGGCCGGGAGGAGATTGCAAAGGCCGTGTATGACCAGATCCTTGCGTTCGACTATGTCCACCCCACCATGTTCACGGGAAATCCGGTGGAAGAACTTGCCCAAAACCTTGCCCGTAAAGCGCCGGCGGGTATTGAGCGGTTCTACCTCATGACCAGCGGTTCCTGAACTGGAAATCCTTGCCCGCAAAAAGTATCGACGTCTCACAGAAGAAAACTGGCGAATTGGTTGTGAATTCTAGCAAGAGACCCGGTTCCTCGCTTTTGGAGAAACCGGGTCTCTGATTTTACTGTGTCAGAAATCGCCTGGCTGCTTCGGCGAGCAGCGCTGCACCGATCGGCAGAGTGGATTCGTCTATGTCAAAGATTGGATTGTGATGGGGACGTGATATGTTGTCCTTTTTTGCGCCGAGATTGAAGAAGGTTGCCGGCTTGGCGCGCGCCATGTAACTGAAATCTTCCGCGCCCATGTGCAATTCCGCTTCCTTCACTCGCTCAGCCCCGACGACGTCGATTGCCATCGTGCGCACAAACTCGGTCATCTTGGCATTGTTCACGGTTGGCGGATAACCATAAGAGATCCTCAACCTGTAATCGCCGCCCCACGCGCGCGTGATTGAAAATGCTCTTTCCAGATCGGCAAAGAGTTGGGCGCGGACATCTGGATCGAAACTGCGAATCGTACCGCCGAGCCGTACGGATTCCGGAATCACATTTTCGGCGGTGCCCGCTTTGATGGTGCAGACGGAGATGACGCCATGCTGTGCCGGGTTCATCCGGCGCGGAACGATGCCATGGATCGCGTTAATCACCTGCGTCGCTAGCCAGATTGGGTCGAGTGCAGTGTGCGGATACGCGCCATGCCCGCCGAGTCCGATCACCTCGGCTTCGAACGCATCGGCGGCCGCCATGAATGGACCGGCGCGCACATGTACCTCGCCCGCGGGTAACATGCTGTCGATATGCAAGCCGACAACCGCTTGTACATCGTTTAAAACACCGGCTTCGACCATCAATTTGGCGCCGCTGTTTCCTGAACCATCTGCCTTTTCTTCTGCCGGTTGAAACAACAATTTCACCGATCCCTTCAACTTGCCCTGCTTGAAATCTTCGCTGAGAATCATCGCGGCACCCAATAAGCACGTGATATGCGCATCGTGTCCGCACGCGTGCATCAGTCCCGGGCTCTGCGATTTGTATTCAACATCATTCGCTTCGGTGATCGGCAGGGCATCCATATCAGCGCGCAGCGCAAAGCGCGGTTTGCCTTCGCCGAGATACGCGACGACGCCGGTCTTGGCGATGCCGGTCTCGTACTCGATGCCGAGATCACGCAATGTTTCCGCAACGCGCTGCGCCGTCTGCACTTCTTGAAAAGCGAGTTCCGGGTGCATGTGCAGGTCGCGGCGGATTGCAATCAGTTTATCTTTCAGCGCATTCGCACGGTCAAGGTAGGTCATCAAGAATTTCCTGATTGATAGGAAGTTGCTTTTTATGGTCGCAAGTATGCCGAAACAGGGCTTGTGTGTCAATAACAAATTGATTCAATATGTTGTATGAGTCAAACTGGTGCCGGTTCGGCAAATCACATCCCTCACATAAGGCCGCCAAAACCCATATCGATTCGCATAGCGATCATCCCACAACCCCTCAAGTTGCTCAAAATGAGGTTCAACATAACGAAAATAATGGCTTGCCCGTTGGTTCCGCGGCTCATAAACATCAAATTCACTACTTGTAGGGCCCTGGTTGAGCATCTGATCCTCGTATTTAAAGCTAAGTGCTCAGAGGACTTGTATGCCCTAAAATATATAAAAGGTATACGGCATTGGCAAAAATGTTGCCGACAAGATCAAATGGGTGGTCAGCGAACAAATAAAATTCTATGGAACTTGCGATTGAACATCCTTTCAGCACAGCAGAGGCACTTAAACCGCTCATCAAAGAAGAAAGCAGCTGTGGCCGGACGCTAAATAGGCGAAACGTCAAACATCGAATATAGGTGAAATCATGGGCAATCAAGTGGCAAAAGACGTCGTCGCCTACTGCACAAGCTGCAAAATGGGTCTTATCCATTCGATTGTCGCCGTTGACGGTGAAAAGAGGACTCACGCCCCCTTTGGCGTGGGCCTGGTCAAGAGGCTATTATTTCCGAACAAAATGGAGGTCCTCTTCAAAGAGAGGACCAAGCTTCTGGTCCGGCGTGATTCCGAGGCAAATTCCCGATCTTTGACTTAAGTCTGGAC
>JAKLQB010000313.1 GCA_022013615.1 Desulfobacterales bacterium
AAAATATAGAATTTATCGACCAGTCTTTCTCGCAGCATAGAACCCATAATTAACGAGCCGCCTTCTACCAGGAGGCTGGTCACTGACATTTTCCCCAGTATACCCATTAAGGCCGGTAAGTCAATCATTCCGGTCTTCATGGGGCAGACGAGGGTTGAGACGCCTTTCTTTTGAAATCGCTTTAGCTCCTGATCCCTCACCTGAGATCCAACAACAATAAGGGTATCAGATGACGAATCATGATTCAAGATTTTTGCATTCAGGGGCGTTCTCAAGTTGGTATCTACGATAATTCGCAAGGGGTCTTTACCGCAGGTCCGCTTAAGGCGAGCCGTAAGTAAAGGGTTATCAGCAAGCACAGTTCCAATCCCAACCATCACAGCATCTACCTGGTCCCTTAAGCGATGAACAAACTGTCTGGATTTTTCATTTGTGATCCACTTGGAATGCCCTCCGGACGTAGCTGTCCACCCGTCTATTGTAAGTGCCGACTTAACTGCGACAAAAGGGCGTCCCGAGGTGACAAATTTGATAAAGGCTTCATTCAGTCGGCGGCATTCTGTGTCCAGAACACCGGTCGCTACATCAATTCCCCTCTGTCTGAGAAATTCATTGCCACCACCTGATACCAATGGGTTCGGATCATTCATACCAACAACCACCCGCTTGAGTCCGCTGCCCAGAATGGCCTCGGTGCAAGGCGGTGTCCTTCCATAGTGGTTACATGGTTCAAGGTTTACATACAGTGTCCCACCATCCGCCCTGCCCCCCAACTGGCTTAAAGCCTCCACCTCAGCGTGAGCCAGGCCTGCCTTTCGATGATAGCCTTTTGCCAGTATGCGTCCATCTCTGACAACTACTGCCCCCACTGCAGGATTAGGTGAGGTGCGGCCAAACCCTTTACGGGCCTGCCGCAAGGCCTCCCTCATAAACTTTGCATCCATTTCATCCAAAGTTAATCTCCCAATCTCTCCGTGCTTAAAAAAAAGCAACCTCAGTGCGTTGAAAATTTCCGAGTAAAACTGGAAAACATATTTCGAGGTTTTCGTTCAGACACTAATTGCAAGGCGGGCAGTATCGTTAGGGCTTTTCCACAACTATAAGGCTTGATATCTAACATTTAGGGCTTGCGTAAAAACAATCCCGCCTGGACGGGAAAAAATTGGCGCCCGGGTTTAGGTCAGATTTTGCTGCTCCGCTACAGGTCTTCATTGTCTCTCTTGGACTTCAGGATACCCTCCAATTCTGCCATAAACTCATTGATATCCTTGAATTGCCTATAGACAGAAGCAAACCGGACATAGGCTACTTCGTCCCATTCCTTAAGTTTGTTGATGACCTTTTCCCCGACCTGCGAGCTGTCGATCTCTTTTTTCCCGAGTTCTTGAAAATGGAGCTCCAAAGAGTCAACAAAGTCTTCGATCTGTGTCATGCTAATCGGCAGCTTCTGGCATGCCAAACGGATTCCAGAAATAATCTTTTCTCGATTAAAAGGCTCCCGCCGCCCGTCCTTTTTTACAACCATAGGCAGGACATCTTCCAGTTTCTCATATGTGGTGAATCTTCTCCCGCAATCCAGGCATTCCCGCCGTCTCCTTATCATCCTCCCGTCCTTACTTAGCCGGGAATCGATCACTTTATTGTTTATTATTGTGCAGTATGGACACTTCATAGGGCAAACCTCACAGTTTCGATACCTGATTCTGTTATCATTTGATCAGCCAGTGGGTCATCATAGCCTTTTTCATAAAAGATTTTTCCTATCCCCGCATTGATAAGCATTTTGGAACATATTACGCAAGGCTTATTTGTGCAATAAAGGGTTGCTCCTGCAATTGATATTCCGTGATAAGCTGCCTGGATAATAGCGTTTTGCTCCGCGTGAAGCCCCCGGCAGAGTTCATGTCTCTCACCGGAAGGGATAGATGCATTCTGCCTTATACAGCCAACCTCCTCACAATGTTTAAGTCCTGCAGGGGCTCCATTATAGCCTGTTGCAAGGATTCTTTTATCCTTTACCAAAACAGCGCCCACATGCCGCCGCAGGCAGGTGGATCTTTTGGCCACCATCTCGGCTATAGTCATAAAATATTCCGGCCATGAAGGTCTGGACAACTAATCGCCCTCTTCCATATGCTGATAAATCGGAAAGCCGCTGCACAGATCTAAGACGGCCTCTCGTACCTCTGTCAATATGTTATCAGACCCAGGGTTTTCCAGTACCTTACGAATGAATCCTGCTATTATTTTCATTTCACCTTCCTTCATGCCCCTGGTGGTCGTTGCTGGAGTACCCAATCTCAGCCCGCTGGTTATCCGAGGGCCCCTTTTATCAAAGGGGACACTGTTCTTATTTACAACAATACCTGCCTGCCCCAGGGCCCCTTCCGCTTCCTTCCCTGTTATTCCCTTTCGAGTCAAATCCATCAAAATCAGATGATTATCGGTTCCTCCTGTTACCAGGTTAAAACCTAAACCCATAAGCTCCTCGGCGAGTACTCTCGCATTGGTGACCACCTGCCTCTGATAACCGGAGAATTCCGATCTCAATGCCTCTCCGAAGGCAACTGCTTTGGCAGCTATGATGTGCATAAGAGGTCCCCCCTGGATGCCAGGAAAGACGGCCTTGTTCAACCTTTCTGCATGCTCTTCCTGTGATAGAATTAGCCCACCCCTGGGACCTCTCAGGGTTTTGTGGGTGGTTGTAGTAATGAAATCTGCGGTTCCAACAGGAGAAGGATGAAGGCCCACAGCAACCAGGCCCGCAATATGGGCCATGTCGGCCATAAGATAGGCCCCTGTTTCAGAGGCAATTTCAGAGAAACGGTGAAAATCTATGAATCTCGGATATGCACTGGCGCCAGCGATAATGATCTTGGGCTTGTGTGCTTTAGCCAGATCTCGTACTTGATTATAGTCGATCCGCTGGCTTTTCTGATCAAGGCCATAAGATATTGATCTGTAAATCATACCTGAAAAACTCACAGGGCTGCCGTGGGTCAGGTGTCCACCATGGGAAAGATCCATCCCCAAAATCAGATCGCCGGGTTTTAAAACACTCAGGTAGACTGCCATGTTAGCCTGGGATCCGGAATGGGGCTGAACATTTACATATTCCGCTCCAAATAATCTCTTGGCACGCTCGACAGCCAGTCTTTCAACCTCATCGACATATTCGCATCCTCCGTAATACCTGGCGCCAGGGTATCCTTCAGCATATTTATTTGTCATCACATTTGCCTGCGCCTCAATCACAGACTCACTGACATAGTTCTCGGAGGCAATCATGAGGAGATTATTCCGCTCCCGGGTAATTTCTGCCTGAATCGCCCGGTGGACCTGGTGATCAGTTTCTTCCAACCTTTTCTCTTTCAAAACAGGCCTCACATACCCTCATGGTTGTGTCCTAATCGCACATATCCTGTCACCCTTGAGATCATGACAGTTACAGGAAGTAAAAGCGACGGCAGGAGTGTCAACTATCACCCCTAAAAGGGGTGGCTTGAATGGTGACCCTAAAAGGGTCCAAATATGTAAATTAAAACTTTTGAGGATGCCTGGTATATCATCATGTCTCATAGGCCTTGAAGATCAAAGAGGCATTTGTACCGCCAAATCCGAAAGAATTCGACATCGCAGTTCTGACCTCCGCCTGCCTTGCCACGTTGGGAACGTAATCCAGATCACACTCCGGATCGGGGGTTTCATAATTGATAGTAGGCGGGATAACACCGTGCTTGATTGTAAGTACTGAAAAAACGGCCTCGACGCCCCCTGCCCCTCCAAGAAGGTGCCCTGTCATTGATTTGGTCGAGCTTATGGCAAGCTTGTAGGCGTGTTCCCCAAACACGGCCTTGATAGCCTTGTGCTCTGAAAGATCATTCAGTTTCGTAGACGTACCATGTGCGTTAATGTAATCCAGATCTTCAGGTTTTAACCCCGAATAATCAAGGGCCATTTGCATGCAATGAATGGCTCCTTTACCTCCAGGATCCGGGGCGGATACGTGATACGCATCGCTACTTAGGCCATATCCAATTATTTCCGCATAAATGGGAGCTCCCCGCTCAAGTGCCTGTTCCAGTTCTTCGATAACCAGTATACCTGCGCCCTCCCCAATTACAAAACCATCGCGATCTAATTCAAAAGGGCGTGAGGCCTTCTCGGGCTCTTCATTTCTGGTAGAAAGGGCACGCATGGAGCAGAAACCTCCAAGGGCCAATGGGGTCACTACTGCTTCAGCTCCTCCGGTAATCATAGCGTCTGTAATACCCTCCCTGATTAACCTGAAGCTCTCTCCAACTGCATGACAGCCCGCTGCACAGGCTGTCTCTATGGATAAGTTCGGCCCCTTTGCCCCAAACTCTATAGCAATTTGTCCGGGGGCCATATTTGCGATTATGCCAGGGATAAAGAACGGACTAATCCTGCGGTGACCCTTTTCCAGGAGGACCTCATGATAATGCTCCAGCATGCCCAGACCACCTAAGCCCGAACCGATTACACAACCAACCCGATAGGCGTTGGAAGCATCAATTTTCAGCCCCGAATCCTCCATCGCCATCCTGGCTGAAGCCACAGCATAATGGATGAATATGTCGAACCGCCGGATCTGTTGCTTATCCATGAAATCTTCAGATCTAAAATCCGTCACCTCGCCGGCTATTTGGGACTGAAAAGAGGAAGCGTCAAACTTCGTGATAGTTCCAATCCCACTCCTGCCGGAACATGCGGCTTCCCAGTTCTTTTCAACACCTGTACCCAAAGGAGTGACCATACCTAAGCCAGTCACCACAACCCTTCTGGTCATTTTACTGTTCCTTTTCTAATAATAGTCTCTCAGGATACTCCGCCCTGCAGGCTATTTCACCTATTCTCCTGAGGCTTTTTTAATATAGTCAAGGGCGTCCTGTACGGTCCCTATCTTTTCTGCATCTTCATCCGGGATAGAGACATCAAATTCTTCTTCCATTGCCATAATTAGTTCCACCTGATCCAGCGAATCAGCGCCCAGATCATCAACAAAAGAAGCCTCAGGAACAACGTCCTTCTCAGCCACATCTAACTGTTCACAGATAATCTTCCTTATCTTCTCCTCAATGGTTGCCATATAACATTACCTCCCAAAAAATTTTATCTTCTTAGCAATAAAAATAAATTACAAAGAGCCTCACATATACATACCACCATTTACATGGATGATTTGACCTGTAATATAACTCGCCGCATCCGAGCAAAGCCAGTAAGCCGCTTCCGCCACATCTTCTGGCTTGCCCATTTTGCCCAAAGGTATCTGCCCGATAAAAAATTCTCTGACTTTTTCAGGAAGTACAGAGGTCATCTCAGTATCAATAAATCCGGGCGCAATAGCGTTCACGGTAATTCCCCTCGGTGCTACTTCCCTGGCAACGGTCTTGGTGAATCCCATTATTCCGGCCTTAGAAGCAGCATAGTTTGCCTGCCCCGCATTTCCTATCTGACCAACGACCGAAGCTATATTGCAAATGCGGCCCCCTCTCTGTTTGATCATTGATCTCAATACTGCGTGGGTGCAATTAAACACACTCTTCAGATTGACTCTGATGACGGTATCCCACTCTTCCTCAGTCATCCGCATCAGAAGGGCATCCCTGGTGATTCCGGCATTATTCACAAGCACATCTATCTTCTCATACTTTAAAAAGATACCTTTAAAAAAGGAAGCAACAGGTTCAAAGGAAGATACGTCTATCTTATGGCTCTCTGCAATCACACCTCGTTGGGCCAATTCATTCAGCGTCTTATTCGCCTCCACTTCATCAGGATCATAATGTGCAATAATGATTCTGGGCCTGTCTTCTGCAAACCTCAAAGCCACGGAACGGCCTATGCCTCTTGACCCACCCGTAATGACCACCGTTTTTTGATTCCCGTTACCCACGATACTTATCCCTTTCAAAAATAAAGAACCCACGCACAAGAATGTGCCTTTGATCTGCCCGCAAAGGGGGCTTTGGGCGTAAACAAGAGAAGTGTTGGAGTATTTGCCAAGGAAGTTTTAATACCCATCAGGCGCTAACTTCTTTTGCCATAAAATTGTTAAATTGAAAAGTCATTTTCTCCAGAACATGGTTACTTACATACAGGGCTGCCATTTTAATGGCATTCTTAATGGCCCTGGATGAAGAGCCCCCATGACAGATGATTCCAACCCCATTAATACCCAGCAATGGGGCCCCTCCGTATTCCTCATAATCCAATTTGCGCCTGATATTTTCAAAAGATCGGCGACCAAAGAGGAGTGCTGCCCTGCCTGAAAGTGTACCCGTAAGCCCCATCTTCAACATTCTGGTTACTGCTTTTGCCATTCCTTCGCTGAGTTTCAGAGCCACGTTCCCGACAAAGCCATCACATACGATGATCTCTACATCACCTGAAAAAATATCACGACCTTCCACATTTCCCACAAAGTTAAGTGGACTTTTTTCAAGCAATTTCCGGGCCAAGCGGACCTGTTCGTTGCCTTTACCACCCTCCTCACCGATACTCAACAG
>JAKLQB010000314.1 GCA_022013615.1 Desulfobacterales bacterium
AGAAATCGGATTGCACTTTGGAATTGGGGTATCTGGTGTTTCTCAGGCAAGCCGCCGCGTTGCGTTGCAAATCAAAGACGATAAAAAACTGAAAAAAAAGATCGATAAACTTATTTCAGATCTCAACTTGTCAACTGTGTAGGCCTGACACCTATACCGCCCCTATACCGCCTATGGGAGCATCTGAACAATCCGAATTTTAAACCCGTCGAATTCGACGGGTTTAAAAAACAGGCTGGACTCAACAGTTTTACCCTTACACCCAAGCAGTGGATTGAAAAGACAGGTGCCATTGGTATCTTTTCCAAGGGGTGAATGTGAGTGGGGTCGTACCAAGCTAACCGTTTGATATATTTATAGTATGATCGGTTTTTTCCTTATTTTTAGGGCTTAAACCTTTAATTTTCATATCAAAAAGAGTGGTTTAAGAAAGCAGCAGTAAGATGCCAAGGGCAAATCGTCATTAAAAAGGCTTGGGGTTAAGGCAAAAGGACGGAAGATTGTTGGTGGCAAAAAAAGCTACGGGCTTCGTGAACCAGCGATTCCTTATGGGGCCAAATTTACTCCCGAAAATGGCCTTTTAAGGCTTAAAAGCACCTATTTTTGGGACGATATTATTTAAATATCAACAGAATAGCTTGGACCCCAAGCGAAAGCATTCGGTAAGAAGGGAGGTAATGTGAACATACAACTTACAATCAATGGTAAGTCGCTTGCACTCGGTATGTCGCAAAACCTGACGAGTCTATCAGCGGCTGGGTTCAAGAAGATGGGCCTGTTCTCTCGTGGATCGCTACCCATCCAGAAAATGCCCGGGGATGTGATCTTCTTCGCCAAGAATCCCACAATCACAATAGGGATTGGGTCGGACCAAGCTAACTTATTGATATCAAGTGAAATAATCTTGAAATACCCCCTTGATTTGGGCCTATATCGCCCTTTTTTGGGGCTAAATGGGCAATATAGGCAATTGACCTAATGGCTAGAGCACAACGACACTATATACCCGGACAATTATGGCACATAACCCACAGGTGCCATAAAAGAGAATTTTTGCTCAAATTTTCAAGGGACCGCAAAAGATGGCTTCAATGGTTGTATGAAGCAAAAAAGCGTTACGGATTGGTAATATTGAATTATACGGTCACTTCGAATCATATTCATCTTCTTGTGGTTGGAGGCAATGAAAGGGATATAATCCCCAATTCGATTAAATTGATTGCAGGAAGGACAGGTCAAGAATTTAATCAACGTAAAAGTCGCAAAGGAGCATTTTGGGAAGATCGTTATCATGCAACAGCAATTGAAAGCGGCGAACATCTCCTTAAGTGTCTTGTATATATTGACCTCAACATGGTGAGGGCGGGAGTAGTTAAACATCCATCAGAATGGCCCTTTTGTGGTTACAATGAAATTCAGAAACCCAAAAGGAAGAATATACTGATCGATTATCAAAAACTTACAGAACTTCTTGGTTTTGATTCCTATGATGAAGTTACAAAGTATCATAAAGGGTGGGTAGAAGAGCACCTTGAAAATGGGAATAATAAACGTGACGATAAATGGACTATGAGCATTGCTGTCGGAAATAGGAGTTTTGTTGAGAGTGTAAAATTATTAATGGGGACATTGGCAATAGGCCGGAACAGTATTGAATCTGGGAAGTCGTTTCAGCTTCGAGAAGCTGCTGTTCCCTATGGGGCTCATTTTGGGGGCAAAAAGAGCAATATAGGGCCTGAAAATACCTATTTTTGGGGTGTTATTCGTTAGATTTCAACATGTTAGTTTGGTCCGACCCCAACTCATCTTCGACGCTTGCTAAGCACCCGGAACTCATAGACTACTATATCAAGTTGAAAGAAGACTCTGGTGATGACGCTGTTACAAATAGCGCCTTAAAGGTGTTTGAGTCCGACTTGCTTTACATTAAACAGTTCGGGGGCCTTGCAATGATGCTGCAACGGCATACCCCTTTCTACACAATTCCCGGAAACACTGAAAGCGAGACACTGGATAAAATTAATTTTTTTAAAGAGGTGATTGAGAACAAAGGTGGCTACAAAATATTCTACGATTCAAAGGGTGAGCCGGTTAGGCGCGAAAAGGATATCCACATAATGTTTCGCTTGGTCTGGCATGGCACACCATCCGATGTCAGCCGTGAAGTAGATGATGGCAGAGGCCCTGCTGATTACAAGATATCACGCGGGGCAATGGACAAAACAATTGTGGAATTCAAACTAGCGAGTAACACACAACTGAAGCGGAACCTTTTGAAGCAACTCGACATTTATAAAAGAGCCAGCGATGCTGAAGTCGGCTTTAAGGTGATCATCTATTTCACTGAACGAGAGTTGATTCGTGTTCAGGGAATTCTTAGAGAGCTCAAAATGGAAAATGATCCCCGTGTTATCCTTGTTGATGCATGCTCAGACAACAAACCTTCGGCATCTAAAGCATGAAAATCATCCAACAAGCCCAGTTCACCAGATCGGCTGGGACGTGTGGCACGCAATGCGGGATGGGGTCAGCTCGGGATGGGGTCGCGCTATCTCTCTAAAACTATTAACGAAAAACCGTAAAAACACCAGTTTTTAAAATAAAACTATAATATTAAATAAGTTAGAGTGACCCCAAGCGACCAAGCGCAAGCGAAAAGCGAATCATGTTTCAGAAGAATAAGATTGTTTACAGTTATAATTGTTCTTGCTATCATCACTCAACAAAGCTGAACCTAAACACAAAAATTGACTTTTGAATACCAAGTGTTAGTAAAGTAGGCATATTCTGCGGCATTTTTATCCGCTACATCTCGCTTGCTAAACAAATAGGTGTCTAATGCGAGTGTTACCTGTTGTCATACCAACACCGGAGCAACTTAAAATTATCCTTCGCCAGCAACCGGGAACGATCCTCATCCGTGGCGCTGCAGGAAGCGGGAAGACCACAACGATTTTGCTGAGGTTGCGATCTCTTGCAAAGTCCTGGCTCAACCGCAGGGAGAGACTTGGACTTACTGACCCAGTGCGAATTCTTGTGCTCACTTTTAACCGGACGTTACGTGGTTATATTCATGAATTGGCCACTGAACAAATCAAGGATTCGAAGGGATTGTATCTGCAGATTTCTACTTTTGCCAAATGGGCTGTAAATCTATTAGGACGTCCGCTTATTGCTAACCATGAAGAATGTCGGGGAAAAATTCAAGAATTAGGGTCAAGTATATCTTTAACACCCAATTTTTTAACTGGCGAAGTTGAATACACGCTTGGACGTTTTCTTCCGGAGGATCTTGACAATTATTTGACTTGCCGCAGGGATGGCAGGGGTGCGGCACCCCGTGTTGACAAAAAAATGCGGCAACAAATTTTAAATGACGTAATCCTACCATACAACTCCTGGAAGGTCGGCAGAGATGAAATGGATTGGAACGACTTAGCAATAGAATTGACAAAGAAGAATATCACACCGGGATATGACATTATCATCGTTGACGAGGCTCAGGACTTTTCGGCAAACCAAATTAGGGCGATTGGCAATCAGCTTGCTGAGGACCACTCACTCACTTTCGTTCTGGATGCTGTCCAACGTATTTATCCCCGTGGGTTTACTTGGAAGGAAGCTGCCATAAACATAAGGCCCAATGACATTTACCGGCTGAAAAAGAACTACCGGAATACCGTTGAAATTGCCAGGTTTGCCTTGCCATTGCTGAAGGGTATGGATATTGATGACGATGGGACGCTCCCGGATTTCAACAGTTGTGAACGGAAAGGGCCGGTTCCCAAGGTCGTTAAAGGTAGATTTGGCAAGCAGATGGAATATGTTATGGACTATATTCGCAATGAAGTGGATTTGTCACAGGAATCCGTCGCCTTCTTGCTCCCCAAGGGGGGCGGATGGTTTTTCGAGATTGAGAAATACTTACAACGTTCGAGATTGGAATATTTACACATAACCAGAGAATCTGATTGGCCGGAAGGACATGAAAATATAGCATTATGTACGCTTCACTCAGCCAAAGGACTTGAATTTAATCATGTGATCATCCCTGGCTTGAATCAGGAGGTTACCATACATGGTAACGAGGAAGGAGACGATCAGTTAAATATGTTGCGCAGATTATTAGCCATGGGCATTGGACGCGCCCGGCAGTCTGTCGTGCTCGGTTATAAGCCAGCGGAGGCCTCGGCACTGATTAGTTACTTGGATCCTGACACTTATGAAGAAGTTAGTTTATGACCATTAATGAAATTTTCAGACAGCGGCAGATTACAGAAATTCTGCATTTTACAACGAACGAGGGACTGCTTGGGATCTTGTATTCTCGCTCCATAAAATCCCGGCAACGGCTTCCTAAAGAAAAAACGTTGGAGTATATTTATAAACCAAACGCAGTATTTAGAAAGGATAAAGAATGGCTGGACTATGTAAATCTGTCAATTAGCCGAATCAATTACCAATTTTTTGATGTTTCGGCGAACCGCTGGCACAGGCATAGGAACATCTGGTGGTGCGTGCTTTCCTTTGATCCGGTAATCTTATCTCATCCCGGGGTTTATTTTGCGACCACCAATAATATGTATACCGGGGTGCGGCGGAACATAGGGGCAAATGGTATGGAAGCTCTCTTCGATAGTCCGATCGTCCAATGGCCGGGACAAACCGTAAGGCGAGATTCTAACATGCCTGCCAACTTTCCTACCTGTTCCCAGGCCGAAGTACTATATCCCGAAGAACTGCCCACAGAATTCCTTCAGAGGGTATATGTTTCAACCGGCGAAGATCATGATGATATTTGCGGCCAGTGTGCCGGTGTTTTACACCCGGATATAGAAGTCAAGGTTTTACCTGAGATTTTTGAGGAGAG
Organism: Desulfobacterales bacterium; assembly: GCA_022013615.1. Next base: position 4,871 of record JAKLQB010000314.1, read on the forward strand.
ATAGTGTGAAAGCTGCACTGGAAAACCAGGAGGCTGTCAAAAGGTCGGCATTATGGGCGGCCTATGGAGACGCCTTAGGTTATATTACCGAACTTACTGATGAAAAGGGCCTCAAATGGAGAGCTGGCACAGCCCGAATTACAACAACTGTCCCATGGAAACGGAAAATAGGTGGTCGATTCGGAGTGATAGTTGAGTTGCCGGCCGGTTGTTATTCCGATGACACCCAGTTACGTCTTGCGACCTGTCGCGCTATCCGTGGGGATGGAAAATTTGATGTTGAAGCGTTTGCAAAAGTAGAAGTGCCTGTATGGTTGTCGTATGCGCTCGGGGCCGGCAGAGGGAGTAAAGCGGCGGCAGTATCGCTGACTCGCAGAGATGCCGCATGGACAAACAATTTTTTTGATAACAAGACCGCCCGTTATATTGATTGCGGCGGCAATGGCGCGGCCATGAGGATTCAACCCCATGTTTGGGCCGCTATTGACCGCAGTAATATTGAAACTTTTCTGCCCGATGTAATAAGAAATGCCATTTGTACGCATGGGCATTCCCGAGGAATTCTAGGCGCTGTATTTCATGCGTTATGCCTTGCTTATACGCTTCAACACAAAAAAATTCCAGGTGCGAATGAATGGCAAGATTTTGTGGATTGTTTTCGTCATGTGCCAGAGCTTATCCTCAAAGATAGTGAACTTCACGATTTCTGGCTGCCAACCTGGGAACAATCATCCGGTCGAAATATCAAAGCGTCCTTCAACGATGTCGCGGGAGAATGTCTCAAAGATATAGACCTGATCAGGGAAATGACAAAGAACGACCCGGCAAGCCATTATGCGAATATTGTAAAAGGGACAGGGGCAATGTCACCGCAATATCGTGGTTCCGGCACGAAAACCGCTATTTTAGCAGTTGCTCTGGCCTGGATATATAAACATAGTCCAAAGGAGGCGATTGAAGTTGCGGCGAATCTAATAGGTAGCGACACAGATACTATCGCTACCATGTCAGGGGCGATTATTGGCGCAGCCGCCGACGAATACCCGCCTGGAGAAATATGTGACGAAATCTATATTAAAGAAGAGGCCTCTCGTCTGTGCGCTATAAGCCATAAGCAAAAAACAAAAAGCTTTACTTATCCTGATTTGCTTAAATGGAATGTATCTTCCGCGCAGTCGGATTTTGTTGGAACCGAGCATGGTCGGCTGGCAGTTTCCGGGTTGGGATATGTTGAGACATTAGGCACATCTTATGAACAAAAGGGCAAGAACGGGGCCGTTTGGCAGTGGCTGCAACTTGCCACAGGTCAGCAAATTTTTGCCAAACGGCGCTTAAAACCGGTTGTTATTCCCATAACCAACCTGCCTCTTCAAGTTGAAAAGGAAGATGCCATTCGTCAACATTCAGAAGGAGCCCAGGCAAGCCTCTTTGATATTGGGAGAAAAAAAGAAGTTCAACGCCCGGCTCCCCAAAAACAATTATTGACACTTGATCAAGCCACAAAGCAGGCTATTAATTCCGGATTTAATCCGGCGTTAATCGGACGTATGCTGCTTGAATTCTCAGAGTGCGAAGACGGAATCGAACTGGCCATGGGATTTTCGGCAATTATTGCCAAAGCGCGTCGAGTCAGAATTGACCAAAAAGAGCGGCGGTAAGCAAGTCACATCCTTCGAAAGGTAGAAAGGAGAAAGAGAAAGGGGGTCACGCTAACTATTTAGGACTATTAAAGAAAGACCGTAAAAACATCCTTATTTAGTCCCTATATCGAACTTTTCAGGGGCAAAAAGAGCATTATTCACATTTAGTAAAGGGAACGGGGCTTTTTTGTGTTAGGGTAAAGTCAATATTGGGGTACTGACCTTAGGAAGAAAAAGCATTTAAGCACGAGAAACCCATCAACTTCGAGAGCCCTCTATTCATTATGGTGTCCATTTTGAGGTTAAAAAGGGCGATATAGGGCCTAAAAACACCTATTTGTAGAACGTAAAACTATGATATTCAATAAGTTAGCGTGGCCCGACCCCCACTTACGCTTACATTTGAACCTGGTTGTAACCTATTCAATTTCCTTGACATTTTATTCGTGATGCTAAATAATATAAGGTCATCATTTGTAGCTTGAACGTGAAGGGATTTAGCCATTATATAAGAATTCTTTCCAACCCCTAAAGAGAATAATATGATGAAAATTAACAACTTTCTTATAAATAGAATCAATCTCAGGTTCAATAAAGAGATTAATTGCTATCTGAATATTTCGAAAGCCACAAGTTTTTCACTGGTGGGGAATAAGGCTGTTTGGACAAAAGGTAAATTACTACCAGAATATCATATAGGATTTGAAGATTGGCTGAAGGAACAACAAATTGAAATTGAGGTCGATTTTGTCTACTTCGATTTTTCAGAGGAAGAAAATGATGATTGTTTTTCTGTTCAACTAAATACCACAAGCATTCAGCCATTTAAAAACAAAATATTTCTGCAAGAGCTGGGGAAGTTTTTTATTGAAAGAGGCTTTTACATTGAACCTTTAAGAATGGCTGTAGATTTCTCAGTATATCAGCGCGTGGAAGACTTTAATCCGGACTGGGAGCAATATAGGCGCATTGACTTTAAATGGAATGGAAAAAGAGAAGAGCTGTCTTTTAACATTGGAAGTGAAAATACTTTAATCAGCAGACAAAAAGAAACTCCTGAAGAGGGCACAAAAATCGTTAATGAAGAAACTCAGTTAGTTTATAAATGTCGTGATGATACACCCAGGAAGATTTTTGCCGTAAATCGTATCATTAAAGGCCCTCCTAAAAAGTTTAATTATAACAGGCGATACAGCGATTTAAAGAAAATAGCGTTTGAATATCTAAATGCATTACAGTCTAAGTTTTTTGGCCTTGATAAATCTGGGCTTAAAAGTGTCGAAACCCGCGATGTACAGGCGATCTTTAGCCGTCAGAATCTGATGGCCTTTGGTGGAGGTAAAACTGCGGTCAATGCCGCTTTGGGTATGCGTGAGTACGGGCCTTTCAGAAAAATTGAGGAAGCCAATAAAGTCAAATTATTATTTATCTATCAAAATCGAAATGATGCCAACAACCTTTATTCATATCTCCGGAATGGATTGAAACACTTTCCCGGCTTGTTAAGCTACACCGGTATTCCTGTATCATTGCCTGATGGAAACAAACGGTTGAATTATAATAATGCGGTAGACCTTCCCAATGACCTTAAAGGTTTTTTATTAAAAGAATATCCAGGAGAAGCCTATCCTGAAACTTTAGCCATCGTCATCGGGCCTTTCAAGAAATATGAATCAGATGAAGAAGAAAGTGAGACATATTACAAAGTCAAGAAATTGTTACTCGATAAAGGCATTTCATCACAGTTTGTAAGTAATTCAAGTATTAAGGAACCCAATTTCCATTATTTCCTTCCTAACATTGCCATTGCCATCTTAGCAAAGCTTGGTGGTATCCCCTGGAAATTGGATAATAAACGATACAATGAATTGGTCATTGGTTTTAATACAAGAAAATACGGTGAAAACACCTTTTTGGGCAGTGCGGTTTTCTTCGATAATGAGGGAAAACTTGGACGGGTGCAAGGTTTTCCACAGAGCGGTGGCAGAGAAATTATCCAGCATTTAAGGAACGCCATTCTGCAATATAGTCATGAGTTCGGAGAGCCGGACAGGTTGGTCATTCATTATTATAAACCACCTCAAGAAAAGGAAATCAAGAACATTGAATTCCTTTTGAAAGATGAATTGAATTTGCCTATTCCCTTTGCAATGGTGGAGATTAACGATAGCAAATCCAAGATGGATATTTGCTTTGACGCTGAATATCAAATGGGCATGCCAGAGAGCGGTGTATATGTGAAGGTTGGCAGGAATGAGTATTTACTGTTCAATAACAACCGCTATCAAAAGAAACCTGTTCGGAAAATCGAGGATGTGTTGCCTGTCACAGTGAGGATATCTTTTGCAGATACCGGCGGTTTCCATCACAAGGAGTTGATTACCCAAGTGTATGAGTTTTCAAGGCTGAACTGGACAGGCTTGAAACAAAAAAGCCAGCCGGTAACCACAACCTACTCAAAACTGATTGCAGACTTTTCTTCAAAATTTGGGGGAGTAATCCCTGAAAATAATGTTGCACAAGGCACACCGTGGTTCATATAAGATTATGGTTAACCTTACAAAAGCAAATATCATAAATAAATCACTGTTTTTCCTTGGGGCTGGCTTTTCGTATGGAACTGGCTGTAAAACGTCAATAGAAATGTTTGCTGATTTGCGAAAGAGAATATTTGACGAACAAGATACAACATTTAGCAAGACACAAAAGGAGGCATTAAAGTTTCTCATCGCCTGTTTGCAATACCACGCTGAATGGCGCACCATGGAAACAGCCAGCGGCTTTGCCTTTATGCCGAATATTGAAGAATTAGCCCTCCTAATACGAAGAATTAGAAACAGAGAGAATTTTTTACCATACCCAATAACAGGTAATTGGGCCGACAAATTGGTCATGTTGGAATCTGAGTATTCGAATGAATCAAAGAATAATTCAGAATATCCTGAAGATGCATTGTTTGAGAGTTTGGAGAGGGTATTAAAAAGCCTGCTGAAAAATGATTGGTTTCAAATTAATTCTGACTTGTCGTATTTGAATCCCCTGCTTGAGTTTATCCAAAATACATCAATAGATGACTATAAGTTCGAGATTTTTACCCTTAATAACGATATGGTTATTGAGAATTATTTTTCAGTAAACAAGGAAATTCCATGGCGAGGCTTTATTAATGGCAGATGGCAGGGCATTCGAAACGATACCCAAAATGACCCATATGGCCGTATTGATTTATATAAACTTCATGGGTCAATCGACTGGGTTCGTTTGGAAGATATGGATGTTTGGGAAGTTGAAAAGCTTGATGATGAAAAAAAGGAAAATATTCAGGATAAACACAATCCTTATGTGATTTTCGGTCAGGGAACCAAAACCTTTTCTGTTGAACCGTTTTTCTCTCTAATCAACCACTTTAACAATCGGCTCAACAGTAGCTCAAAAGACTACTTTTTTATAATCGGATATAGCTTCTTTGACCCGTACGTTAATAATTTGCTTTTTAATGCTGTCAAAGGATTCAAAAAACTCATCATTGTAAATCCGAATTTTGGGCCTGAAAAAATTTTTACAAAAGATAAGAAACCCCAACCAGGCCCTGATAATTTCTTTAGAATTAAATACCCGGCAGAAACCAATCAAGGTGATCTAACAGACTATTTAAGAGAGATCCAGAAAAACTCATTCTACTCAGAATTGCCTGAATTCAACTATTTTACAATAAGTGCTGAAAACATTGAGTACATTCCATTGCCTACTAAAGATTTTATCCGAGAATTTTTTAGTAATAACGGAGATTTGCTGTTCGAATTTATTAAGGTATTTGAAGAAGAAAAGGAGATAAGCCGTCCATTTTAATTCACTCTTTTACAGCCACAATTATAAAGGGAAACATCTTATATTACTCCTGGCAAGAAAAAATGATCAACACAAAAACGTATTAATTTCGAGAATTTAGAAGTCGAGCATTTTTTTTTATGCGAATGGCGGGCCGGACCAAGCTAACCATCTGATATATTTATAATATGATCCGTTTTTTCCTTATTTTTGGGGCTTACACCTTCAATTTTAATATCAAAAAGGATCGTTTAAGAAAGCGGCAGTAAGATGCCAAATGCAAATCGTCATTAAAAAGGCTTGGGGTTAAGGCAAAAGGACGGAAGATTATTGGTGCCAAAAAAATACGAGCTTCGTGAACCAGCGATTCCTTAAGAGGCCAATTTTACTCCCGAAAATGGCCTTTTAAGGCTTAAAAACACCTATTTGTAGAACGTAAAGCTATGATATTCAATAAGTTAGCGTGGCCTAACCCCAATTCGCAATTCGAAGAATGATGAAAAAAGGATAGTTTAATGGCACAACTCACCGAACAGGAACAGCAGGAGATTATCCGCTATATCGAAGCGGATAAACCCCTGCCGGACAAATACCGTTTCCTTTTATTCGAGGACAAGCGTGAGGTGGAACTGGTCTGGAATGGCAAGACCAGCGAGGTATGCAATATTGTCCTGCCGTTTCAAGTGATCGAGCAGGTCGACGAACCGCGGGCCGAAAAACCGGAGGACACCAAAGCCCAGATGGCCCTTTTTGACGCCCGCGGCCGCCAGCTCAAAGGCTGGACAAATAAACTCATCTGGGGCGATAATAAGTTGATTCTCTCTTCACTGAAGAACGGGCCACTGCGGGAGGAGATCGAAGCCCAGGGCGGACTGAAACTGATTTACATCGATCCCCCCTTTGACGTGGGCGCGGATTTCTCGATGGACATCGAAATCGGCGGCGACACCTTCACCAAGAAGCCTAATATCCTCGAAGAAATTGCCTACCGCGATACCTGGGGCAAGGGCGCGGATTCCTTCATTGCCATGATCTATGAGCGGCTGAGCCTGATGAGGGATTTACTCGCCGATGATGGGAGTATCTATGTGCATTGTGATTGGAGGGTAAACTCATCCATACGTCTTGTTTTGAATGAAATATTTGGAGTTGGCGGTGAGCCCGGCAAACCTGGATACCGAAATGAGATTACGTGGAAATGCACAAGCGCACACAGCGATACTGGAAAGTATGGAGTTAATAACCAAAATATTTTCTTCTACGCAAAATCTGACCAATATACTTGGAATCATCCGTTTGGGCCTTATGACGAGGAATACATCGCAACCTATTTTCGATACAAGGACGATGCCGGTAAGCGATTTAAATCCGGTGATCTTTCAGCCTACGGCTTATCTGGTGGAGGTTACGAATATGAGTGGAATGGTCATAGAAAGATATGGAGATGCCCGATTCAAACGATGCAATGCCTTCATGATGAGGGGAAGCTTTTCTACACAAAGAATGGAGTAGCTCGAAAAAAAACATACTTAGACGACGCAGAGGGTATGCCGATTCAAACGATTTGGGCCGACAAAGATGTTCAATATTTGCCAAGGTGGGGAGATGAGCCGCAGGGCTACGCTACTCAGAAGTCTGAGGCATTGGTTCGTCGTATCATCAAAGCCTCATCCAATGAAGGTGACCTTGTCGCTGATTTTTTCTGCGGTTCCGGCACCACTGCGGCGGTGGCGGAAAAACTCGGCCGCAAGTGGATCGTCAGCGACCTGGGCAAGTTCGCCATACACACTACCCGCAAGCGCATGATCGGCGTGCAACGATCGCTCAAAGCTGAAGGCAAGGATTATCGCGCTTTTGAAATCCTCAATCTGGGCAAGTACGAGCGGCAGCATTATATCGGCGTCAACCCGAACCTGCGCGAGGAGCAACAGCAAAAACAGATCGAAGAGAAGGAGGCCGCATTCCTCGACCTGATCTTGCGCGCCTACCGGGCGGAAAAGGTGGAGAATTTCGCCTGTTTCAACGGCAAGAAGGCCGGGCGGCTGATCGCCGTCGGCCCGGTCAACCTGCCGGTGACTCGGCTGTTCGTGGAAGAAGTCATTCTGGAATGCCGCAAGAAGCACATTACGAAAGTGGACATCCTGGGCTTTGAATTCGAGATGGGACTCTTCCCGAACGTGCTGGACGAGGCACGCGCCAAGGGGATCGACATTGCGCCGAAGTACATCCCGGCCGAGGTGTTCGATAAACGGGCCGTTGAGAAGAACCAGGTGGTGTTTCATGATGTGGCGTTCATCGAGGTCAAGCCGCATGTGAAGAAGAACAGCGCGGCAGTGGAATTGACCGATTTTTCGGTGTTCTATTCGCAGGATTCCATTGCCAACGCCGAGGCGACCATCAAGAATAAGGGCAGTCGCATAGTGGTGGAGAAGGGGCAGATTGTGAAGGTGAGCAAGGACAAGAACGGCATTGTTAACCGTGAGGTGCTCACAAAAAACTGGACTGACTGGATCGACTACTGGGCAGTGGATTTCAATTTTGAGAGCAAGCGCGAGATCATCCGAGTAAAGGACGAAGACAGCGGCGAGTGGGAAGAACGCTGGACCGGGGACTATATCTTCGAGAACGAATGGCAGTCTTTCCGGACAAAAAAAGACCGCTCCCTGGAATTGA
>JAKLQB010000315.1 GCA_022013615.1 Desulfobacterales bacterium
AAGAAGAACTCGGTATTAAGGCAAAGGGGCGACGCGTAACAGCACAGAATAGTTCTTATGAACTTCAAGAGCCAGCAGCTCCTTACAGGGACATTTTTGGGGTCAAAAACGGTCTTCTAAGGCGTGAAAACGCCTATTTTTGGGACGAAATATAATAGATATCAAGCAGATAGCCTAGTCCGACCCCAACTCACAACTCACAACTCAAAGCAAGAAAAAATTCTCCCATGACATGGTGAAAACCGTTCCCGATTTCATTTATGCTTCAGCGCTGACGATTCTTTTACCATCTTGACACATTAACAGCTCTATGGCATAATAAATGTTATATTGCAAAAGCGACTTCCTGTTCACTGCCGCACACTTTTTACAACCTATTGAGAAAAATGGAATTTTATCCGTTTGTGGATGGGCAGTGAGGAGGAAAGCAACACCATGCTTATATATTCTCTTATAGGATACCTTGTTGTCATTTTAGCCATTGCGGTTTATTCGGCACGAAAAGCAACGGCATTTGATTATCTCATCAGTAGCCGCGATCTTGGCCCTATCGCGCTGGGCCTTTCAATTGCTGCCGGCTTTTTCGATTCGTTTGTCCTGGTTACTTTTACCGGCTATGTTTATAAATATGGATGGCCGGCCGTAAGCCTCTTTGTTGGAACCGCTGCAGGGCTGATTCTCTTTTCGGTATTTGCGCCGCGTCTTCGAACCGAAGGTGGCGATCAGGGCTATTATGGCATGTCGGATTACTTCGAGCACCGCTATGGCCATGGTTCAGCAATAGTGGTTTCCATTATTAACCTGGTCTTTTATGTTGCCCTGCTCTTGATTCAGATTATCTTCGGCAGCATTTTACTTTCCCATATCACTGGATTTTCTTATAGTATTTGCATCGTTATGACTGCATGCACCCTGCTGGTCTATGTTGGCATTGGAGGCTTTCGCGCCGTTATAATGACAGATATGTTTCAATGGACGTTAATTGCAGTCCTTCTGATTCTTGTTGCGCTTATACTGGTAAAAACTGAAGTGCTCCAGAGTATGACCCGCTCGGAGTGGAGTACTTCCCTTGGTGATGTAATAGGATTCCTTTTAATAGGATGCATGGCGTCCTTTTCTGCTCCTGAATTGTGGCAGCGCTGCTTTGCTGCTCGGAATCCGGTTTCCGCTCGCCAGGGAACACTGCTATCGGCAATCCTTTTCCCCATTACCGGAATAATTCTTGCTGTCGTAGGTTTTACTGCAGCAGCACAATTCCCCGGCATTAATCCACAAGACGCCTTGATCATGGTTTTTGACAACGCCCTCACCGGCGGACTGAAAGGCGTCGGGCTGGTGCTGCTTCTTGCAGCGATCATGTCGACAGCCGATACCTGTCTCTTTGTCATAGCGCCAACATTCGTCATCAATGTGCTTGGAACAAAAGAAGGAACCACTCGAAAAGCCCCGACGTTTCTCATTTTGTTCATTGCCCTGGTTGTTGCATGCATCGGTGCTTTGCTGACCCGGGATCTACTGCAAATCGCCCTTGCATTGGCCGGTTTGAGCCTTGGCATTTTCCCTGTTCTTTTTATTGGACAGCTAAGGCCGCTGTCCAGTTCCGTGGCAAACACTGCAATGATTTCCGGCTTTGTTGTTGTTGTAATCGCTCTCGCAGCCGGAGAAATCGGACCGGCCACTTCGGTGCTTTCCCTTCCCGTTTCATTCATTATCGTTATTGGTTGGTTGATTATTCAAAAATTTCGCAAAAAGGCCACTTAACCGAATGATAAAATTCCAACTTGTGAAAGTTCCAATGGATGATGGGTCTCTGCCAGAGGATCGCTGGTATATGCCTCTCGATCTATTAACGGTTGCTACCGCCGCAGAGAACACCGGGTGTAAAACGGCGATTCTGGATGGTGGAATATTGAGTTTCAACGAGATTTCGAAGGTGATCGGACGAGATGTTGATGTTGTCGGATTTTCCTATTCGGTGATGAGCGTTCGGAATCTTGAAAAACTGGCCCGCTTGGCTCATGAGCGAGGCTCGCTGGTAGTGCTCGGTGGACAGGCTGCTACGGCAAGTGCTGCCAGCCTGGCCAGGGAACCGTTTGTGGATATTGTAATCGCCGGAGACGGCGAGCCGGCAATTTGCGAAATTGCCAACCAGATTGCACACGATAAATGGAATCCAACCAGGATACCCAACAGTCTGAGTTTTAGTGGAAATAAGTTCTTGAAAGGACCTGTTGCAGAAATTCCGAGCGATGATATCGGGAAGTTTTCCAGGTTCGCCGGCAGCGTAAATCCCGAAGACTACATCGGAGAGTTCGCAGAAGGGAACACACTGAAAAATATTTCTGCGGTCAGAGCAGCGAATATCTTTTCTAAACGCGGATGCCACGGTCGATGTAGTTTTTGCGGACGGACAGACAAGCGGATCAGGGCAAGAAATCCAAGCGAAATTTTAGCCGAAATTCACGACCTGACCCATAGTTTTCACCTTGACTATATCATCGACCACAGTGACACCTGGATGTCTGATATCTCCTGGGTCCGCAGATTCGTTGCCGAGCGATCAAAAATGGATATTGGCCTTCCTAATATGATGATCTTTGCGGACAGCAGGCATTTGAACACAGCGGCGATTGACCTGTTGCCGAAAGCAGGGATCGATAATGTGCTCCTTGGCGTCGAATCAGCCAGCAAGCGGATACTTCTAAAAAACGGAAAGCCCAACAGCAAACGGAAAGTATTTGACGTTATTCAGCGTCTCGTTGATAAGGAAATCAAAGTATCGGCATCCTTTGTGCTTGGCCTGATTGGAGAAGATGATGCCAGCCTTGCCGAGACGTGCAGTTTTGCCGAGCAGTTGTCTCATCTTTCCGGCGTGCGTTGCTACTGCAACGTCATAATTCCGCTGCCGGGCAGCCCTGCCTGGGCTGAGTTCATGGCGTCCGGGGTTGGGGAAAGATGGTCCAGAGCGCTGGACTACCGGCTTGATTCGGTAAGAGAAGATTTTATTCGCACCCATACGCGCATTACAGGTGGGCTTGATCGGTTGCTTAAGGAGCGGGACATTATTCTTGCAAATAATGATCTGCGCCGGCTTGAGTTTGCGAGGTAATCCTTCTTGCAGAGTAAATAATTTTTAGCCTTGCATAATGAAATTATTGATTGAGTGGGCAGTCTTTATTACAGGATGGAGGCGCATTAGCACCTGGTTCTTCGAAGATGTCGCCCCAAAGAGATCTCTTTTTAACCTTCATATTTTGCTCTCCTTTCCAACCACATCTGTAAAATCTTAACCGTTTATTTTCTCCTCGTTTTGGTTGCCTTATTCTTAGGGGTTTAACGTTAAAGTTGATAGAGAATGTTATTTTCCCGAATTTCTTTGGAGTGTCTGTCCATGTTCTATTACTGCCCTCTTCTATATCAACGCGCTCAAATCCGCTTAGGTCGTCTACAAATGAAAGGAATGTTCCTAAGGGGTTCCTTATTAAAAGCTTAGCCAAATCGTCATCTGTCTGCCCTTTATTGGCTATATCTGTGTATATTTTCTGTTCGTGGTGCTCTGCTATAGCTGCTGCGAGATGCTTGGTCAATGAATCAATTTTATCCAGTTTTCCATTATTGCTATGCAGTTTTAAAAATTCATAAGCAGAAAATAGCGCATGAAACCTTCCCCATGGGCGAGTCGCTGGATTATTATCGTAACATCCATCAGCCCACCACAAATATTCATATCCGTCCAACTTTTTAGTGTTTGTCAATGCTGATAAAACTGATGGATAAAGTTCTTTTTTGAGGGCTTTTCGTAACTCTTTAAAGGTACCCTTAACAATGTAATTTTCAGTGACCAAATTATATAATGAGTTGCAGTGTGAAAATTCGCGGAGTGTAAGCAGACACCACGTGGCTGTGTCATAGCCAGAGTCATGCCATAAAGCAACTGCAGGCCAATATTCTTTAAGCCAAGTTTCAAAAGTTGACTCTGATTTATCATTTGAAGCAGATGAAAATTGTTTATTATATACCTGTGCAATCAGTTCATGAACAGTATCTACTTTAAACCATTCACCAGTCTTGAGTTTAAGTTGATCTCTAACTGCCCTATTAGCATCATCGTCAATTGGTGCCTCTAGAATTGCTCGGCCAAGCAGGGCTGCAACTATTGAATGAACAAGATGATCTTGATTTGTAAAAGGAAAATAGTCAACTGTTTTTTTCGGTTTTCTTCTTCTGTAGAATCCCGGCTCATAAAGAACAGAATGAAAATGCCTTATCCATTCCGGGCCAACATTGATTTCTGACACTTCATTACCACATGGCTCTTTTTCTGCAGAGACCTTTGAAATTGTAGAAGGCAATTTGATTTCCTTATTTTTACAGGCTTTCAGGAACTTACCAACGGGTTTTGAGACATGACCCATCAGCACTAATTGACTGGACTTAGTGATAGATTTGAGAGCTTCGGTTCTATGTTTCGATATAATCGCTGTATTTGAACGGAAATTATGTTCAATTTTATTCACTGATTCAGTCATCTTGTTAACCCACTTTTTAAGCCAAATTCCATCGAGCCGCTTTTCTTTTCTAACTGTCCAATTAGCCCTATCACTCCAATTAATAGGGTTTTTAGCATTTACCCAATCAAATATTTTCGCAAAATCTGTTAAATCAGTCATGCCAGTCTCTCATATTGATGTTACCCTTTAAATCCGAAGTTGCTCAGGATGCTCTTGGCCTCTCCCCCTATCTCAGCAATTATGATTTCTGCATGAGATTTGCTGGGTTTGTAAAATTCGTCAGCGTGTCTTAAAACATCAATTGCGGGAATCTCTATTATGTTGTTTTTGAGAAGATCAATGATTTCCTTAATGTGCTCACTCAGTCGAGACCTTGCACTATAGTAGCTGAAGTATCTATCGGTGTATACATCGAACTGGGGCCATTCTTCCAACTGATCTGCAATTTCTTGTCCATTTGTCAAATCTATGGTTCGATCTCCTTCCATCGTTGTACTAACAGCATTGAAAACAACGGCATTTCTCCCTAGTTGTTCTTCTTTTTTCCGTAAAAACCACAGCCAGTCATAGTCAATGCAGAGCTGGCAGATATCGGTAACTCGTGGACGCAATACAAAAACATTGCTTCCGCCAACACCCAAGGTAGCCATCAGAACATCAAGAGCGAAGTGGGCTAGGCCTGGACCGTTATCAATAACCACACAGTCAAACTTTTTTTCTTTAATTAATATTTGAATTAGTTTTTCCAAGAGATTCTGTACAGATGTATAATTGCCGTCCCGTACACGTTCGCCGTGCTGTAATTCATCTAACAATCCGATATCTATATCAATGAACGAAGATGGAATACAGCTTAAGCTTAACTTTTTTTGCTTATTTTGAATAATCGATATTCTCTGAATTAACCCAGAGGGAATGTGGTTAGCGTTTGCCCGAAACCAGTCTATTAAGAATAGTACATTTATATGCTTTTTGTCAGCAATCTGAAAGGATTGATAGAGAGACGGGCCTTCGTCATCGCAGTCCACAAGGCAAACCCGTTTTTTTGCCTTTGCTAGTTCTGCAGCGAGAGCAATAGCCATCGTAGTTTTCCCCACTCCGCCTTTATGCGAATGAACGGAGATAACGGACCATGGCTTATTCAATTTCAAGCGTCGTTTAGATATCGCTTTTTCAGCTTTTGTAACGATTTTATCGTAGTGCTCAAGGGATGGAGTAAAAATATCAGGAAATAATTTTGTTGGAAGTTTTTTAACTGCTTTGATAAACCTTTGCCGCTCAGATGGAGTCAGGCTAGGCATT